>CAVFEO010000063.1:0-4391 GCA_963621425.1 bacterium
CCTTGTTTACTAAAACAACTTCACTTTTACCAGGATACCTTTCTAGAGTGCTTATTACTTTATTCTTTACACTTTCATTTTTAACATCGCATCTAATATATAAAACTTCTTTTTTACGAACTTCATCTGTTGAATTCTTTTCGCCCCAACCGGTCATACTATCAACCACAATGCTTGCTATTGTTTTACCATCAATATCTAGTTTACCAACTAGCGTTACTAAATTATCTTCTTTTAATAGATGCTTATATTTTTCATATGCTTGTGGGAAAATAACAAATTCAAATTCACCATACAAGTCTTCAATAGTACCAAACATCATTTCCTTATTGCCATTTTTTGTATAGTGTTTTCTTAAAGCCTTTATCATTCCTCCACAAGTTACTCTTTGACCTTGTTCTAATCCATTTGCATTTGTAGAGCAAACCATTTCGCCAGTATCCACATCTTGAACTTCTGAATCTAAACTAGATTCAAACATTGATGAATTAAATGTAAACTCTTCATATTTATCCGCATAATTTTCTAGTGGGTGCCCAGATATATAAATACCAGCAATTTCTTTTTCTAATTTAAGTTTTTCATCATAATTAAATTCTGGTATTTGAGCAAATTGCACTTGATTTAATGCAGGGTCTTGTGTAAACAAAGCACCAAACATATTTATTTGAGGGTTTTGCTTTTGCTTTCTATCTTCCATAACGCGAGCAATAATTCTTGGATAAGCTTCAATTAATTGACTTCTATATACACCAAAACAATCAAAAGCACCTGCATAAATTAAACTTTCTAGCACCCTCTTATTTAATGCATCGTTATTAACACGCTCACAATAATCTTGAAAACTCTTAAATGGCCCATTTTTCTCTCTTTCTGCAACTACTTCTTGCATTGATGCAATACCCACGCCTTTAAGTGCAGATAAGCCAAAACTAATTTTACCATTAAGTGCAACAAAGAAAGCATCGCACTTATTAATGTTTGGAGGCAATACTTCAATGCCCTCAGATTTTGCATGTGTAATATAATTTACAATTTCATCAGACTTGGTAATTCTATTGTTTAATACACTTGCTAAAAATTCTGGTTCATAGTAGCACTTTAAAAATGCTGTTTGATATGTAATTAAAGCATAACCTGCCGCATGTGATTTATTAAACGCATAAGATGCGAACGTTTCCATTTGGTCCCAAATTTTACTTGCGACATCTTCTGGCACACCACGCTTAATAGCACCATCAATGGCCGCCTTACCGTCCATAGCAGGTTTTCCATATAGGAACACCTTTTTCTCTGCTTTCATTGCCTCTATTTTCTTTTTACCCATCATACGACGAACCATATCTGCTTGGCCTAGCGTATACCCAGCCATATCTTGAACAATTTTCATTACCTGCTCTTGATATACAATAACGCCATAAGTTACATTTAATATTGGCTCTAAAATTGGGTGAGCGTAAGTAACATTTTGCGGATTGTGTTTGTTCTTTATAAATGTTGGGATATTATCTATTGGACCTGGTCTAAACATAGCAACACCGGCGATAATATCTTCTATGCAAGTCGGCTTTAATTCGTGAATAAACTTTTCAAAACCTGGTGATTCTATTTGGAAAATAGCCTTACAACTTTTTTGAGACATTTTCTTATAAACTTCTGGATCGTCATATGTGCACTTAGAAAAGTCAATATCAATACCATAAACCTTTTTGACATAATTTACGGTGGCGGTTATATCATTTAAGTTCCTAAGCCCCAAAAAGTCCATTTTAAGTAGTCCCAAACGCTCTAGGTTTGTCATACTATATTGAGATGCTATATCTTCACCATTTCTGCAAAGCGGTATTAAATCAAACAAAGGTTCTGGAGCAATTACAACCCCGCATGCGTGCGTACTGCACTGCCTTGGCATACCTTCTATTTTGCTTGCTATATCTACAACTTTTTTAATTTCAGGGTCAGAATTATATAAATCTACAAGTTCCGGAACAGATTTATCCTCTTCGCCTTCTTTTAAAGGTTTTAGCCTAAAAGCCTTCTCTAAAACATCATTATGTTTTGCTGGCAATGGTGGAATTAGTTTAGATACATCGTTTAATTTGCCATACGGTAAGCCAAAAACCCTACCAACATCTTTAAAAGCATTTTTAGCAGCCATTGTACCAAAAGTTAAAATTTTACAAACACGGTTTTCGCCATATTTTTGTTTTACATAATCAATAACTTCTTCTCTTCTATTATCTGCAAAGTCTACATCAAAATCGGGAGCCGTTACTCTTTCCCTATGCAAAAATCTTTCAAAGAAGCAATCGTACTTAATACTGTCAAGTTCTGTAATACCAATTAAATACGCAACAAAACTTCCGCCACCACTGCCTCTTGCTGGCCCTACAGGAATTCCGCGTTCTTTTGCAGCGTGAACATAATCCCAAACGGTTAAGTAATATTCTACAAAACCTTGTCCAGCAATTACATCCATTTCTCTTTTAATACGGTCATCAATTTCTTTTGTTCGCTCAATCCCTTTCTTTTTTAGACCTTCATCTATTAATTTATTAATAAATTCTAATGGTGTTGAACCATCTGGAGATTCAAATTTAGGGAACAAGTAAATGTTTTTATCTATTTTATCAAAGGTGAAGTTACATTTATCTGCAATTTCTATAGTTGATTGAATACATTCTGGATTATCTTTAAATAATTCTGCCATTTGGTCGCCAGTTTTTAAATAAAACTCATCAGTTTCAAACTTTAACCTATCTTCATCATCAACTCTTTTGCCCATCTGCACGCACATAAGAATATCTTGCAATACTGCATTATCTTTATAAATATAATGCACATCGTTTGTTGCTACCGTTTTAACCCCTATTTTTTTAGCCAATGCGCAAAGTTTAGGATATATGGCTTTTTCTTCTCTCAAGCCGTGGTCTTGCACTTCAATATAAAAGTCGCCAGGGGCAAACATATCTCTAAGCATTATCGCAATTCTTTCTGCCTCTGCATCATCTCCACGCAAAAGCGCTTGCGGAATATCACCAGCTAAGCACGCAGAACAACAAATCAACCCCTCTGCATATTGTGCTAGCGTTTTATAATCAATTCTTGGCTTATAATAATATCCATCTACAAAAGCAATTGAGTTTAGTTTACTCATATTTTTATAACCTACTTCGTCTTTTGCTAGAATAATTAGATGCGCTAATTTTTGTTTGCCTGCCTTAACATGCAAATCATCAGCAACGTAAAATTCTGTTCCGAAAATAGGCTTTAAAATTGGCTTACCATTTGCTTTTAAATAATCTTTATCTAAGTTATTACAAGCATCAAACAAAGCAACTGTACCAAACATATTCCCGTGGTCAGTCATGGCAATAGCCTTCATACCCATAGCGTACGCTTCTTTAACAAGTTTATCAATACGCGCAGCACCATCTAGTAAACTATATTCAGTATGTACATGTAAATGAACAAAATCTTGCATTTTTACTCTTGCTCCTCTCTAATTTCATTTGCTATTTTCATAATTTTACTAAATCTATAATTAATTGCACTTTTACTCATACCAGATAAATTGGCAAGCTCTTGCAAACTTTCTTCTACATTGGCAAGCCTTAACATACAAACGCTTGCTAAATCTTCATCTAATTTTTCAAAGCCTATTGTGTTTTTAATTAACTCTATTGCCTCAAGTTGAGCCAAAGAATTATCTATTGTTTTTGTCATATTTGCAGTGTCACAATTAGATTGCCTATTGACAATATTCATAACAGAGCGTTTTGCATATTCACTATTTAATTTAAGCATATTTTCTTGAGCATCAAATAACACAAGCATATCACTAATATCTTCAAATTTTTGCAAATAAACAACATATAATTTTTTGCGTTTTACAATTCTTCCAACAACATTAATTTTTGCAAGTAAATCTACAAAATCTTGCGCCTTATTTATATTTGTAAAAACCCACTCTATATGATAATCAATGCTTTTTTTATTTTGCTCATCAACTCCGCTTGCACTACCACACGCAATAAAAACGCCTTTAGCAAAAGCCTTAACTAATTCATCTGTGTTAATGTTTTGATAATGCAAATCTTGATAAAAATCAAAACAATTATCTTCACTAATGTATGCAACATCTAAATCAAAAAGCATTTGTTTAACATTTTCGCCCGAAATCATTATTTGATAGCGTGGTTTATTAAATATTTGCTCTGCATCATTAGAAATGTTAACATTTAAATCATAATAATCTGTAACAATATCTTTTATTAAATCACACAATTCTTTAATTTGGGTTTTTAAATAAATTTTAATTCCGCCAAAGATATCATATTCTGCACTTGTTTTAATAATTGCAGATAAAAACGCTTTTCTAGCACTTTTAT
>CAVFEO010000063.1:4401-5929 GCA_963621425.1 bacterium
AACTCATAGCTTAACACCTTTTTTATTTTTTGGTATAATTAAATCATTGTAATTTGCAATTCTTTCTATTGGAATATGATACATATCTATCATTTTTTGGCAAATTTCAAAATCCCCAACTCTTCCAGCAGAGTGAGCATCACTATCTATAACAAACTTAACATCTGTTTTTAACATATCATCTACTTCTTGCTGAGTAAAATGAATTCTTTTGCCATTTAGTTCTATATATGTATTTGTTTCTGCACAAGCCTTTGCGACTTCATAACAATTAACCTTGCAGATATAGTTAAGGTGTGAAATAATATCTATTGGATATTTATGAACGGCCTTTACATACGCTTCTGTATTTTTTCTTATTCTTTCTTCCGAAACTTTGTTGTTTGCATTTGCCAATATATTGCTTAATATAAAACTAAAAAACGATGGGCAACTTACTAAACTATGAAAGCCTACAACCAAAAATTCAACATAATCAAAATCTTCTTGTTTGATATCAACATCCCCATCAAAAGATATTATGTTTGCTTCAACCCCCAAGTATACTTTTACACCAGTTTGTTCTTCTGCTTCCTTAATATCATTTTTTAATTCTGGTAAGCATTTTCTTAAAACGCCATACGCCATATGATTAAAACCATGGTCAGTTATGGCAATTTCTTTAAAACCTTTTGCTTTTGCTTCTAAAGCATTATCTAAAACGGTATCTTTTCCGTGACTATATTGAGTATGAGTATGATAATCTGATAAATGCATTTTCCCCTCCTTTTAATATTTTCACAATTGTTTTTATTGTATCATAACTTCACAAAAAATGCAAATATTATACCGCTTTTGAACCACCTTTTTAATGTATCTTATTATATGAGTTACATCTTGAAAAGTAGCATTACCTTTGTTAATTATAAAATTGCTATGTTTAGTTGATATTTCTGCCCCGCCCCACTTATAACCAAACGGAAAACACTCAGAAATTATTTTTGCAACAATTATGTTATTTGATGGGTTCTTAAAAACCGAGCCACATGAATATTCTGTTATTGGCTGTTTTTGCCTTTTCAAATTTAAGTGCTGTGTAATTTTTCTTTTGATATCATTTGCTGAACAAGGTGTAATAATCAATTCAACTTCCAAAACCACACATTTTAAAACTTTAAATAAAGAACTTCTATATCCAAAAAGCGATGCGTTTGCCTTCTTTTTATAAACTTGACCTTTATAGTAATATGTAACAGAAAAAACGCTCTCGCTAAACTGATTATTAAACGCACCCATATTCATTATAGTTGCACCACCAATACTTGACGGAATACCCGCAGACCACTCTAATCCACCAAAATTATTGTTTAAGCAAAACTTCAATAATTTACCAATTGTTACTCCAGCAAAAACAGATAACCTATTATTTGGCAAAATCTTTATTTCGCCATCAACTAAATGAATTATTATTTTGGATATTATTTTTTCTTTAAATATAACATTTGAGCCTCCACCTAAGATTATATATTGTATATTGAAAGTATCTAGC
>CAVFEO010000064.1:0-5866 GCA_963621425.1 bacterium
TATTTCACTTGCTACATCAGTATAATTTTTCATATATAATCTCCATATTACTATAAATAGTTTTTGCAAAAACAATATAATTATTAATTGTTTAAAAAATTTTTAAAAAAATATTGCTTTTTTATATTTGTTATGATATACTAATGCAGTAAATATTTTTTATGTAAGGAGAAAAAGAGTCGTGGCAAATATTAAATCTGCTAAAAAAAGAATTGGTGTTATTAACAAGAAAACTGCTGAAAATAAAATGGCTAAAAGCAAAATGGCCACTTTAATTAAAAAAGTTAAAACTCTTGTTCAAAACAATCAAGTTGAAGAAGCTAAAAAACTTCTTCCTGAAGTTATTGCATATATTGATTCTTGCGCTAGCGATGGTATTATTCATAAGAATAACGCAGCAAGAAAAGTATCTCAACTAACTAAAATTGTTGGATAGTTAAACAAAAAAGGCTAATATCTTAGCCTTTTTTTATTTATTATTTACTCTTCTGCACTATCATTTATCCATTTATATTGTTGTAATACACTAGATATAACATCATAAGAAAAACCCTTTGATATTAAGTGCGAGTACAATTTTGTTTTGTTTTTATATGTATTTTCTTTATTACGCATATATTTTTGGGCAAGAGATAATGCAACTTCTTGCTCGTCATCTACTTCTTGCAAATACTTATTAATTACTTTACTATCAACGCCTTTTTGCTCTAGTTCAAACCTTATTTTATTTAAGCCCTTTCTATTCTTTTCTATATTGATGTAGTTTTGAGCAAACTTATCATCATCAATATAACCATAACTTGCAATTTTATCTAGTATAGAATTAATTATGTTAGAGTTATAAATACCCTTATCTTTTAGTTTTTGAATTAGTTCTTTTTTAGTTTTCATAGAACGCGCAAGAGTTTGCATACAAACTTGTTGCCCTATTTTTTCTTGGCTTAGATTAATTATTTCTTGCATTTCATCTTCTTGTATTTCTTTATCCACTTTTAAATGGTATAAAATTACATATTCATCAAAAACTTCTTGCCTTTCTCCATTATCTGTATATACATAATAAATATTTTTAGCTCTAGGCTTTTTTTCTACCTTAATTATAACCATATTTGTTCCACCTTGGGATTTTGCTTTTCTATTAAGTTTTGTAATTCTTTATATAAACCATCATCTTTATAAGCAATTCTTATATAAATTTTATCTTTAAAATCTGCAGAAATGATGTGAATTTTGCCATATTTTTCTTCTAAATCTTTTAATTTGCTATAATCAGAGTATTCACAAAAAACTTGACAAACATTGTACTGTTGTAATTCTTTTATTTTAGATAATTCTAATACACCTGTTGCGCTTGTTAAATACGCTCTATACAAGTTTTGAGCACCCAGTAAAATTCCTCCAAAATACCTTACAACAACTATCAAAACATTTGTTAAATCGTTCTTTTCTATAGACGAGAAAATTGGCGCGCCCGCAGTGCCTGCAGGCTCGCTACTATTTCCTTTTTTTTCTATATTTTGCTCTATTTTATAAGCATAAACAACATGTCTACAATCGCAATATTTATTCTCTATATCTTTTATTATTGCAATTGCATCTTTTTCGTTATCAACATAATAACTAAAAGCCAAAAAACGAGATTTTTGAATGTTTTGTTCATAAAACGCATTATTTGTTATTATTCTCATATTATTTACCTTAAATTGGACTTGTAAAATCTACAATTATTTCACCCGTTGAACCAAGCGATACACTCGCACCAGATTGGCATGCTTGGTTTGTTAAGGTGTTATATGTTCTTGTGTAACTATCATTTACACTATCATATGTAAAGAACTCTGTAGTAATGTTTGGGCAATTATAGAATTTAACAAAATTTATATCTTTTAAATTGTAAAACATTTTATCTCTAAATATATCTTGATTTTGTACATTTGTATATGTCATAGCAAAAGAGCAATCAACAAAATCTATTTCTTTTGCGCTACCAAATGTACGATTATCCGTAGAGTCAGCCAAACTGAACGCAGTATTGGCTACCCGACTCACATTATTTACAGTTAGCGTTTTACACAAAATATGTTGCAAAGATCCTTCATTTAAAACAAAATTCGTGATTGCAGGATCAACAATTAATAAGAAATTTGAATTTTCTATAGACATTGAAGAGAAAACACTTGTTGCTATATGCGGAACATTCCAATCTGCATCGTTTTGTCCGCTTTCATTAGTATATACACCAGTATAATTACATGGTTTTGTTGGCGTGCTATATTCTGATGTGTATGTAATAGTAAAGTCATATGTGTTTAAATCAGCTGTATCAGAATCTAAAATTTTAAATGATGAGAAAGATGAAGATTTACAGAATTCACAATCTATAAATTCAACCCCCAAGTTGTTAAGAACAACATTAAAACTTTGCAAATATAATCCAGCATTTTTGAAGTAGATTTTTTGTACAGTGTTTTTAATAAACTCTTCTTCGTTAACATATAATTTTTTATTTGCCATTGTATCAACAGAATAGAATTTAGTTTTACCAAGTGAGCCAAAAGCAGTTAATGCTAGTTTTGCAGGATTATCTTTTGTTCCAACAACAAAATCTTGTTTGGTCACATAAATTTTAATAACAGATGCCCTTTCATCATAAATAGATGTATCAAAAGCAGAAACCCCTACATTGTGCAATGGGTTAAACACCACAAAAGAATGTAAGTATTCATCCATATAAGACTTCATAACGCCATTATCAGTATCTTCTTGTAACTCTATATTGTAATAATCTTTTATAAACTTAATAAAACCAGCACGCATTTTAGAAAAATCGTAATAAGCCGTCATATCACCCGTTACATAATCTCTGCCTAAATCGTAAAAAGCTTTTTTCCCTATTGTTGTAATATTGTTTGTATTTAATAAATCAAAGCCAAATAAGTCAGACGTGTTATTGAACATATATTCTGGTATTTCAAACAATTTGTTAAAATCAAACACAACATACTTGAATGCATTGTTTGCGTAAGGATCTGTTATAGAACCTGTTGGTTTTTTAGTGAAAGACGAATCAAATATGTGTGAACCGATTTGAGTTAAATGTGGCATACTTTGCATAGATACAATTTGCAAAGTAGCATTGCTAGCAAAAGCATAATCGCCAATGCTTTCAATATTATTTACCATAGCATATACATTATGCAAACTGCCCGCTTCTGACGCAGTTACTTGAGTAAATGCATAAGCACAAATTCTTGTAACATTTTCTGGAATAGTAAATTCTGTTAATGTGTTTTTTGTTAAATAAGCAACAAGCTCTCTATTATCTCCAACTTTTTTATAAACAACTTGCCCTACATTAGTTGTATTTTCTTGCACAGTTTTTTCAGAAAAATAATTTTCATTTAAACTATTAATCTCAACATTTTTTAGAACTGCATTGTAAGCAAAAGCCCCTTCTTCAATACTAGTTAATCGTGCAGGCAAATAAACACTAGCAACCCCTGTAGCATCAGTAAATTCTTCGCCTATTCTACTTGCAGAAAAAGCATTCTTTTTAATTGTTAATGGGCTAGTTCCGCCATCTTCAAACCTTACTTCAACCCCTACAAAATTATCAGTAAACGCATAATTATTAATAAGAGTAATAGTTTTAGGCACAAACAATTTTTTAACTGGAGAACTTGGCCCTAAAATTGAGTGTACGCCATCGCCAACGCGAGTTACAGTATAAGCCCCATCAGCTTTTGTAATTAGTGATGGAATACATACATTTGTATTACTTGCAGTATAATTTAAAACAGTTATGGTGTTGTTGCCATCGTCATTAGCTTCAGTTACCCAAGCACCTGTATCCACAATGTACCATATAGCTTTTGCCACAATATCATCTACTACATCTTTTTTATAAAACACATAATCATCATTTACATAAGCATAATCGCCAAAGGTCGCTGTATCTTCACACTTCCAACCGCCAAACTGATAATTTAAACTCGTACCACCTTCTTTAATAGGGGAAATTTCTGTTGTAATTGAAGAAACTTTATAGTTAGTATCTTCATTGTTTTCAGGGTTAATTAAAGAGCCAACGCCTTCATTATCAAATGTAAATTCAATTCTTGCAATTTGCTTTATAAAATCTTCCCTTGCGCCCTTATTTATAAGCTCTAAAAAGAAGCGCACTTTTGTTGTATCTATAACAATATCAATATCTTCTACAACACTATTTAGGCTAGCAACTTCTTTAAGATTATCAAAGGCTGTTTTTTCAACAATATCTCCGCTCATTGTATCTGTTATAACTTCATCTTCTGCACTATTTCTAGATACAATAAAGCTATCAAACTCGTATTCATCAACATTGTATGTCTTTGTGTTTATTTTGTTATCATACGCATATTGGAAAGATACAAAATCAACATCAAAATTAAAGCCTGTTCCATACCTACATTTTACGCTATTTAATACAGTTCTTTCGTTTTTTAACTGCAAATAAATATCCACATCATACTCTCTAATATCGTAAATAACTTTTATAACAAAGTAATCATCAATTAAAGGTCTTTCTTCATCATTAGAGCCATCTGCCTTTTTGTGACAATAAGGCATTACATCATTCTCGCCGACTTCTAAATCGTTATCTGCATATACAAACTTTTTAAAAATTAAGAAGTTTCTGCAAAGTTCGTTTGTATTGTCTAACAAATCGTACAAATATGCGTGCAAATTGGTATAATACAAAACGCTATTATCTGTATATTCTACTTCATTAACATCGCCTGTTTTAATAATTTCTCCACCAGAATACCCTACTAACTTTAATTTGTATTGGATAGGATTATAATTTATAAAGCAATCGAAAGAAGAAATTTTTTCGCCAGCAAAATGCAAAACATCATCATTAACTATTTGGTTGGCACTTATGTTAAATGAATCTTCTCCTTTTTTAATTACAAAGTTATCAACACTATAACCCTTTCTCGCATAATTTAACTCGTTAGTTTTTGGTATAATTTTATCATTTTCATTGTTAAACACAAGTTCTTTTTGCCCTAAAACTTGTTCGTTGTTGTGCTCGTCATAGTATTTGTATGTAACCATATACTTTTTAGGCATTACACATCTAACAAAAACAGCATTTTCTGTTATGGTTTGTCTGCCAGAATAATAAACCGGATTACCTGTTTGTTCATCAACTTCACAAGTTCCTTCCCCAGTCCACTTTAACCAAGTATAAACATAACCCAACTTGCTTGCTTCGCCAACAGTTAAATCTGAAGTTTTATCTTCATATAAAATAATTTCTCTATACGCTTCGGCACTTGCAGAAATTTCTTTATAAACATTTATGTTACCAAAACCAGCAAAATCAAAATCTATAGCATATTCACTAGAAAGATTTAAAATGTAAACATAATATTGCATCCTTTCCCACTGCAAATAAATAGTTCTAGTTGAAGCAGATTTTATAAGCATATTCATTTCTATTGGCTTATTCCCGCCAGCATCATATGACCAGCATTTAAATGTATAACCCTTTTTAGTAAAACCAAGAGAGGCAAGTTCTTCATTTGTGTCTGGCAACTGAATTGCTTCACCTTCTGCTATTTTATCATAATCTCCAATAATGTCGTTAATATCTAAAGTTTTACCATCTACCATAACAGAAACATCTGCGTTTTTATTTGTGGCTGCGGAATAAATGGCGTACCCAACGCCACCTAATAAACCTATGCAAATTATAATACTTATAAAAAGTTTTACGCCCCTCATATGTTCTCCTAAAATAATAAATATCTTATTAACAAAGTATAATATATATTGTTTTTTTTTACAAATAAATATATTTAAACTGCAAAAAAGCCAT
>CAVFEO010000065.1:0-5848 GCA_963621425.1 bacterium
GTAATTAACAACAGCCTTTTTTAAAGTTTTAAGTTCTTTATAGATTTTTGAGCAAGAACTAATCTTACCCCATTTTGTCTTTTTATTTGTAGCTTCAGCCTCTGGCAAAATTAATGACATAGATGCAACTTTTGCGTCAACATTATACATAAATTCTTTATCAATTTTTATAGCCTTATCAATATCTTTGCACATTTGCTGTGGACTGACTAATAAACTTTTCATATTATATAACCTCTTTAATCTATATATTTTTTATCTTGCAAAGCACCTGACATTAAAATCGCTTTTAATTTAGGGCTTGAAGTTTTTATTTGTGTTTTGATGTTTTCTTCGTTATTTTTTTTAAAGTTTTTTAGAAATTGTTGAAATTCTTCATCTTTATCACTTTCTTGCTCTTGCTTGTTGTTTTCTATTTTTTCTTGACTTGTTTCGTCTTCTTGCAAATATGCAACTTCTTTATAATTTTGACTATGAGTAACCTCTTCGCTGCCAGCAAGGTTATGAGCCCCTTTTGTGGCAAGCTCTACACTTGGTACCGATTGTTCTTCTTTTTCTTGCTCTTTTTTCTTTGCTCTTTTTTCTTTAATTTTTTTAATTAAGAATGGAATGTTTGGTATTATCCATTTAATTAAAGCATAAATAAACGCAACAATTCCTAAAAGAGCCAAACCAACATAAAGGAATATCATTGTATCACCCTATTACATTTTAGAATCGCTATCAGTATCAGTTGCAAAAGATTTTCTCATTTTAGTATCGGCGTCAATGTTTTTCATTTTATAATAATCCATTACGCCAAGTTGACCTTTTTTAAGAGCTTCTGCAATAGCCATTGGAACTTGAGCTTCTGCGCTAACAACTTTGGCTTGCATTCTTTGAGTTTCTGCCTTCATTTCCTGCTCTAAAGCAATAGCGTTAACTCTTCTCTCTTCTGCCTTAGATTTGGCTATTTCCATATCAGCTTTTGCTGTTTGCATACGAATTTGAGCACCCTTGTTTTCACCAACATCAATATCGGCGACATCTAGTGATACAATTTCGTAAGCCGTACCAGAGCTTAAGTTTGCATCCAAAATTTTATAAGAAATCAAATCAGGTTTAGCAAGTATTTCTCTATAAGTTTGAGCATCACCTACAGCTGATACAATACCTTCACCAATTCTTGCGATGATTGTATTTTCACCAGCACCGTTTCTTAAACAGCTCATATTAACCCTAACGGTTGCTCGAACTGAGCAAACCAGTTCAATACCATCTTTTGCAATAGCAGATATATCTTTAATATCTATGATATATGGGTCAACACTCTTTCTAATAGCGTCCCAAACATCACGACCAGCAAGGTCAATAGCCCTAGCATCTTCTAGCGTTAAAGAAATTCTTGAGCTGTTAGCAGCGATTAATGCGTTGACAATATTCGATAAATCTCCGCCCGCCATTTTGTGATTTTCCATTTGGTCAATATCAAAATTAATTCCTGCTTTAGTTGCTCTAATATATTCATTTACAATTTCTGCAACAGGCATTTTTCTTAGTCTCATACCAGCAAGCCTGCTCATTGGAACATGCGCACCAGAAATTAAAGCTCTAAACCATAAACCAACTGGAACAATTATTAACACGCAAATTAATAGCACAAGTAAAATACCTGCAATTACTATTAATGCTATTTGACCACCAGTTAGCCCAGCATTTAATAAATCCAACATTTAACTTTCCTCCACTTCATCAATAACAATATTATCATCTTTTATTTTTACAACTTTAACTTTTTTGTTGGCTTTTATGTATTTTTCTTCACTAACACAATCGTAAATCACGCCATCAATTTGCACTGAACCTGCTGGTCTGCATTTACTTTTTGTTACGCCCTCTTTGCCTACAAGTTCTTCTTTTTTGCTTTTGTAACCCTTTTTAACCGCCTCACCTGTTTCTACAAGGCCAGTTTTTGAAAGTAAACCTTTTTGCATTGAGTGCGAAACAACTGCAAAGAAGATAAACACAAGTACCAAACAAATGATAATCATTACACAAATTTGGGTAATATTAGCACCTTCTAGCGCCCTAGCAACAATTGAGCCAAACAAGCCAATTAAGCCAACAACACCAAAAACCCCAAACCCCGGTATACACATTTCAACAGCCATAAATATTATACCGAAAATTAAAAGCAACATTGATGCTAAGCCCATATTTGTAAAAAGCAAAACGAAATCTTCAAACATATAGAGCCCTCTTTAGTTTAAGTTGATAAAGAATATATTAGTATAATACATTGTATTGCACTAATAAAAGTATAATACATAATGCATTTTTTGTCAATACCAATAAATACTTTTTTTAATTTAATTACATACAAATAAATCTATTGATTTAAATAACATCAATCATATTTTCTATTGTTTCTTTTTGTTTAAACTTTTTGGTTACGCAAACATATTTATCATCTAAATAATAATTCATACCCAAGCAATCATAACTTAACACCATACGCAACACATTGCTAAACTGTATTGTAATTGGTATTGTTATGATAAGTGTTATTCCGTAAGTAAACACCGCAAACAACACATTAAACAAAAACGCCACAAAGTAAACTGCAAGAATTATAAAGAAAACTTTTGCAAAGCCATATTTTTTGACATTTTTAACACTATCTACTAGAGCCTTCCAAGGTGAATTGTTTTTAATTAACAAGTTTGGCTCATAAATTAAAAACACTGTCATAAATAAGGAAATAGCCATTAATAGGAATACTGCCATAATGCAAAAGCCTGCTATAACACCTGATGACGTATTAAATAATTGCGATATACCGTAACAAACCGCAATAATTATTACAGAAATTGGAATTGTAAATAGCAACCTAAAAAATCTAAAACTTAACCCTTTTTTTAGATGCTCAAAATAACAGGTAGTTAAATCAAAATTACTATTGTTGCTTAATTTATTGTATAACACGCCATATTCCGCCACCTTTGAAAGTCCTAAAAGAACAGGCAATAATACAAATAAAAGCACAAAAAGCGCAACCAAATTCCATGTAAATGAAATATGTTCGTTCATAATAGAAGCAAATTCGTTATTCATTTCTTGCAATGTATTAATTATAACATCACCATTAAACGCCAAAAAGCCATCAGTAAATAGTTTGGCAAATTCAACAAAAAAGCCTTCTTGTACAAATCTTTCTATAAGCGGATACAATACTCCGTACCCAGCCAGCAAAACAATGCACAAAACCAGCAATTTATAAAGGCAAGATTTAATTATTGTGCCAAAATTACGCCACATTATTTTAAAAGTATTTTTTAATATCATAAAACCTCACATCTATTTCTAAACATAATATTCAAAATCTGGAAATAAAATGCTTGCTATTTTTTGTTTTAAAAGTTCTAAATTTTCTCCATTTTTTGCAGATACTTTAACATAATCCAGTCCTTCAAACGCACTAAAATCGTTACACATATCAGCCTTGTTTAATACATATATAACCGGAATATTCCCCGCACCAACAACATTTAAAGTGTTTTTAGTAACTTCTATGTGTTTAAGGGCATTTTTATCACTGCAATCAACAACATTTAGTATACAGTTAGCACTGCTAGCTTCTTCCAGTGTTGCCTGAAACGCCTCAATTAAATCGTGTGGCAACTTACTTATAAAACCAACAGTATCTGTTATTAAAAAACTGTGCTTATAATCCAAATATATTTTTCTCGTTGTTGTATCAAGTGTTGCAAAAAGTTTATCATCCGCATAGATGTTATCTTTTGCAAGAGCGTTTAATAGTGTGCTTTTACCAGCGTTAGTGTACCCCACAATAGCAACAAGTTTTTCGTGGTTACTCTTACGCTTGTTTCTAGATAACTCGCGTTGTTTTTTAAGTTCGTCAACTCGCTCTTGCAACCCTTGCAACTTTGCCCTAAACGCGCGCTTTGCAATTTCTGTTGCTTTTTCGCCCGGACCACGAGAATTTTGCCCACCACGGAAGCGCTGAGCGTCTTCTTTTATAAGCGAGATTCGGCTGATATTGTATTTTAATTGAGCAATTTCCACCTGCAACTTTCCCTCTGCTGTTTTTGCTCTCTGCGAAAAGATATCTAGCACAAGCATATATCTATCAATAACATCAACACCAAAAGCATCAGCAAGATTTCTTAGTTGAAAAGCTTTTATCATATCATCAACAATTACAACATCCGGCTTAACGCGTTTAACAACTTCCGCAACTTCTTCCACCTTACCAGAACCAATATATGTTGCTTTGGTTTGTTCTTTAAAAGATTGATAACACATTTCAAGCGTTTGAATTCCAGCAGTATCCGCAAGTCTTTCAAGTTCCACAAGAGAACGCAACAACTCATCTTTACTTTCTACCCCAGCACCCAAAAGAACTGCGGTTTTATATTTCTTTTCTTCAAAATTTTCCATTAGTTCACCACCTTTTTAAGCACTGTAGATAGCATTTCATTAGCGCTATCTTTACCCGTTTCTATTTGTTCTTGCGTGATAATAGTTGATACCCCTGCTTTGTTTAATTGTTCCATTGCTTTAAATACTTCAACACATCTCACAGAGCTTTCTAGAGCATCTGCATATTCTTGTGCGTTATACTGAGATTTTGCAATAAAAGAATTAGCAACAGTAGCACAACCATCACTAAAAGCAAGCATTTTTGTTTGATTTTCCGCACTTATCTTAAATAAGTTCTCACTTGATGATTTAGCAATATAGTCAAACAATAAGAAACTCTTTTCGCTATGTTCATCCACAACGCTTTTTTGATTTAAATTTTCAACCGCAAAGGCGTATGCTTCATCAACTTTGCCTAAAATATAAAGAGATGCAACATATTTGCCAGAGACATAATCATATTCATTTAAAGAGCCTAAAATGTTTTTTGATAAACCGAACTTTTCCACATTATTCACATCTACGCGATTAAGAAGCGCAACAAATTTTTCATCTTTGCTTAACAAATCATAAGCAAAAACAATATGTTTGTCATTTTGAGCGTAAATACTTTCCATTAAATAAGTATAGCCATCATTCACATCAGAAGAATTTTCATACATATCTTGGTACACATTAAGCGCCAAATTGGTTAAACCCACACCTTTTAAAAAACCAGCATATGTGAAAGGAAAAAATATTGCCACAACTGCAAGAGCAAGTACCGCAAAAAGAGCGACCAATGACGAACAAAACGCAACAACTATCCAAATAAGTTTTCTTTGTTCTTTACTAGAAAACTCTTGAACAACCTCTTGCATAGCAATACCCCCTTTTTAATCAATAAAACATTATAGCAACAAGTGAAATAAAATGCAAGAAATATTGCACTATAATTTTATATCATAAAATAAAAATTTAAGAATACAATGTACTATGGGAGGCAAAAATGGAAAACCAAACAAACACAATAAAATCTGGCGAAAACATAAAAATAATAGGAAGAAAAGAGTGTTTTATTGATGGTGTTTACGAAATTATTAATGTAAACGAAAACGAATTTTGCTGCAAACTTGAAGATATAAAACTTGTTATAAAAGGCGCAAATTTACATATTAACAAACTAGATTTAGATAAAAAATATGTGCAACTATCTGGCGACATAGCAGATTTAAAATATGCAAAAAATATAACCAATAAATTATCTAGGCTATTTAAATAATGCTATATTCAACAAGCGGACAACTATATATTTTTTTTATCTTTTTTGTTTTTGGCTTTGCTGGTTTTTTCTTGTTTTATTTTAAAAAACTTGCACTAAAATTAATTGGACAAAAAATTAAAAAGGTTTGCGCAAATATTATAGACTGCATTATAGTTTTTGTAC
>CAVFEO010000066.1:0-5744 GCA_963621425.1 bacterium
AATATATCAAGAGATTCTTTAAATTATAAAGAGATGTTCTTAAAATTCTTAGATAATCCGCCAAAAAGTTTTGTTGCTGAAATTATGGATTCATATACAGATGATGCTGGTTTGGTCGGCCATGTGATAAATTATACTCAATCTAAAAGCATTTTAAAAAGAATAAAAGTTTCAAGAGATTCTGCATGGAAAATGGCATCACTTAAGATTAATTTTAGTCGCATAGGATATTTCTTGGTAAGATTTTTAGTAAAACTTAAAGTAACGCTAAAGTTGAGACTTAAAAAATAAAAATGACAATCAAAAAAACACGGGGTAATCCGTGCTTTTTTATATAGCTGTTTTTGCTTCTTGTTGTTCTTGTGGTTGGGTTTGTAAAACTTCTTCGGCTAGAAGCTTTGTTGGCATTGGAATAACATCTGCCGCAACTCTTGTAAGTTCTGGGCGGTAGGTTACAACGCCTTTTAGTTCAATAAGTTCGCATGCTAATTTTAAGCCTGTGTTATAAGTTTCTAGAGTTATTTGGTTAGATTCTAGCAAATAGTCTGCATAATAATATGCTTGCTTGTTTTCGCAAGAGCCATCGCTTGAGCCACGGCTAATAAATATTGAAGCGAAAGTTTTGAATATCAACTTTATATCGCCAAAGAAAGTTATGTGTTCACTATAAGCCTTGTCCATTTTTAGCACCTGTTCCCAAGTGTTTGAATTTCTGCCGTTTGCTTGAGTGTTGCCTGTTAAACCTGGGCGAACAGAGTAACTTTTAAAATATTCCTTAGGGTAGAAGACCATATCCTTAACAAGTCTTGGTCTAGGGCCAACAATGGCCATTTCGCCTTTGATGATGTTTATTAATTGAGGCAATTCATCAAGAGAGGTTTTGCGTAAAAACTTTCCCCATTTAGTAACGCGTTCAGCATCTGGCAATAGGTTGCCGTTAGCATCACATTTGTTGCTCATACTTCTAAATTTGTATAGAGTAAATATTTTACCATTTTTGCCTGGCCTTGGTTGCTTAAAGAAAACACCTTTACCATTGTTAATTCTTGTAATTAGCATTAAAAGCAAAAATATTGGTGAAATAATTATAAACACCAACAAACTTATAGATAAATCAAAAAAACGCTTTAAAAAGTCTTTGTATAGTTTCTTTTTCATACTGCCTCTTCTTTTTTTGTTAATCAAGTGAAATCATATCATAATTTTTGATATTATTCAATATTTAGATAACTCAAAACAATAGATTTGAACAATATTTTACTTTTAATTTTAATATTTTTAGCGGAAGTTTATTTATATACTAAAAAAAGAACATATAACTTATGATGCGTTATACGTTCTTTTTTGTTTGTTTTTGTTTCTTCTTGTATAAGGGTTTAGGCTGTTCATTGGTTTGCTTTTTATATTTTTCTGGTATTTTTACAATAAAATCTTTTGTATCAAATAAACATATGATAGCAATAATTAGCGTAATTATTTTAGTTGATAAAAATTCTTCTACCATCATATTTGTCATAATTATTATCAGTGGAATAAAGTTTATAAAACGCAAATTTTGCTTTGGCAATTTATAAATTAAATAGCCAAAGAATGCAAATATGATTAATGTACCAACAAGACCAAATTTAACTAAAACATCTAAATATACACAGTGTACATAATTCATTGCATTAGTTAAATCTGTTAAATCAATGTAGTTTGCACCTATTCCAAATAATATGCTTGTTGCACTTTGTTTCCACATGTTGTAGTAGTAAACCCAAATATCGTATCTTCCTGTGGTGACAACATTTATTAGGTTGTTATCGTTTATGTAAATGTAAAATCTATCAATCAGTTTTACAATTTGATCTTTTAAAACAAAATAACCTACTGCTGTAGCACATAAGAATATCAACATTTCTGTTAAAACATATGTAGGGCCCTTTTTAAAAGAACAAAAAAAGAATATTACAATAGCAAGTATGCTTATAATTAAAAATGCTTTTGAATATGTTACATAGCCAATTAGAGCACTTATCGCACTGATACAAATGAACTCGTAAATGTTAATTTTGTCTTTAAAGTACAAATACATTCCAACCGCAATAACTATAAGAGAAAAAGCATATAAAGTATTTTCATGCCCAGTTAAAGCTTTGTATCTAAAGTAACCGAACTCATCACTGTGGAAAGACTGAATTCCAGATGGGTTAGGGAAGATAAAAATAATTCCAAATAGACAAGTTACAAATAGAGCACAATATAAATACCTGTACAATTCTTTAATATTAAATTCATTTCTAAGTAAATGAACTAGCAATAGAGCCATTAATACTATAGAGTAGCGAAGCGGTGCAATAGAAAAAGGCGAACTATCATTATAAATTGCAAAACTCATTATAAGAATTAAAACTATACAAGCAATGGGAAAAATTAAAGATTTATCCCATTTTATTCTTTTGTTTCTAATTGCTTTATAGAGTATTATCCCAAAAGTTATGACAAATGCGAAACCTGTATATATAAAGGAACTTAAAATAATTTCTGTAAGCAAAAACAAGAATAATAAACCGATTGATTTGTTTGCATCAAAATAAAAAACACTAGCAATTAAAACAACTAATGCAATATATGCAAACATTGTTATAAATGCTGAAGCAACAATAAGTGCAGTACAAACTAAAAATGCAATCGTGTAGGAATATGATTCCCAAAGTGTCGGCTTTTGATTATCCATGTTAATCCTTATTAGAATAAATATAGATTTATTATAACATAAAAAATTATTATGTCAAAACAAACATAGCGTAAAAAATGCAAATTAACTTCAAATATTATAAAAAAGTAAATATATGTATTTTTTATTTGATTGTGTTAAAAATGGGGCTTTTAATTTATTGGTTTTAATGCAATTATAGTTATTGGCGCATAGCCTAAAAAATATAAGGAAATTTGTATTATGGAAAAATTAAGTGTTTGGTTAGATTTATGGCTAAATAAATTTATGAAAAACATAATAAAACAAAGAACATACGATAAATATTTATATGTAATTAATAAGCAAATTAATCCTGTGCTTGGCAAGTATAATTTAAATGAATTGTCGCCTTTTATATTACAAGATTTTGTAACAGAAAAATTAAAAAAGGGGAACTTAAAAACTGGGCAAGGTCTTTCTGTAAGCAGTATAGTAGGTATAATGAATGTACTGAAAGAGTCATTACGCTATGCAAGAGATTTGGGTTTATGTGATAACATTTCTGCAGAAAAAGTTAAAATGCCTAAACCAATGGAAAAAATGGTTACAGCGTTTAATAGGGAAGATGAAGAAAAAATAGTGGAATATTGTTTAAATAGTAGTAGAAATAATCATATTGGAGTAGTTATATGTTTATATACTGGCATAAGAATTGGTGAATTATTAGCTCTTACTTGGGATGATATTGATTTTGATAAAATGCTTTTATCAGTTAATAAAACTGCATATAAGGTAAAAATTAATGGCCAAAATAAAATAATGACATATCCCCCAAAAACTCGAAGTTCAGTTCGCGTAATTCCTATTGCGGATAAACTTTGCAATATTTTAAAAGAGATGAAAGAAAAAGCTCGTTCAAATTATGTTATATCAACGAAGTTTAATGAAAGAGTGGAGACGCGAGCGTATCAAAAAACATATCAGTGTATATTAAACAAAATAGGCGTTGAATATAAAAATTTTCATTGTTTGCGTCACACTTTTGCAACTCGTGCTATAGAAATTGGTATGGATGTAAAAACTTTATCAGAAATTTTAGGGCATGCTAATTCTGAAATAACTTTATCTAGATATGTACATTCAATGATAGAATATAAAGTTGAAATGATAAACAAAATGGAAAAAATTTTTAATTTTGGTAATTTACATAAAGTAATTTTATAAGTTTATTTGCAAAAAAGGTAATCAATAATAATTTTTTGCCTTTTTTGAATAATGATGTATTATTTTTACTAGTAATACAAAAGGAGATTATTAAAATGCAAAATATTATTAATTATTTTACGGATTTAGGCGTTAGTTATGGTGTGGCAATACTTTATATAGTTGTATCTGTTTTGATAGTAATTATGGCAATTGCTGCGCTTATTATGCGTATAAGGGTATCATTAAATATCAACAAGGTAACCGTATGAGAACAAGTGAAGGGAAAACCAGTTTTCAAATAGCTAGAGAGGCGTTAGATAAAGCTGGACTAAATGATGTTCAAGTTAAAAAAGCGGGGTTTTTTAGGGCTTTGTTTTTTGGTAATAGCTATAGCGTAAGAAAAAAGACAATTTTCTTAAGAGGTGGCATTGCTGATAAAGATAGCATTACGGCAGTGGGGCTTGCTTTACAAAAAGTTGGCATTGCTAAAATGTGTGCAGATGGAAGCAAAATGGTTAGAACAAGAAATACTGCTCAAGTATTAAGTATTGTAGGGCCAATATTGTTTGTGCCAGTTGTGTTGGTAGGCTTTTTAGTAGATATATTACTTTTTAGCACATTGGGCACATTCTCAGTCGTCGGCATAGTTGTAGGGTTAGTATTAGTTGTGTTTGGTTTTATATCAACATTATTAAACTTGCCAGTTGAAAAAAGGCAAACGATATTGCGTTACAAATTATTCAAGAAACTGGAGTGCTAACAGAAGAAGAAACTTATGTTGTTAAAAAAGTATTCCAAGCATATATAATTGCATATGTTTTCGAATTCATAGTTGCAATTTTAAGAATTGTACAACTTGTACTAGAAATAGTAATGCGTGCACAAATAAACAAAAAATAGAAACTAATCTTTATTTTGCAATTGCAATATGCAGTTGTTGTATACATAAATAATCATGAAAAAGGAGAAAAGTATGGAGCAGATTACAAGTTTTTTGATAAATATTACAAAGCAGGCGTCGAGCTTAATAACTGCTGAATTTGAAATAAAGTCAAAAGATGAAGAAGGCGATTTAGTTACAAATTTTGATTTTGAAATAGAAGATTATATAATTTCGCAATTAAAACAAAAATTTCCAGAATTTGATATTGTTAGTGAAGAAACAAACTCAAACAAAGTTATAACAAAAAATTGCTTTGTTATTGATCCTATAGATGGAACAGCTAATTTTGCTCATGGTGTTCCGTTGTGGGGGATTAAGGTAGCAGCAATAATTGATTTTAAACCAGTTTCATGTGTAATATATTTGCCAAGATTGAATGAATTATACTATGCAGACAAATTAGGAGCATATTTAAATGGAGAAAAAATTTCAGTTAAACAGTGGAATCAAAAGCAAGCAATGTTTGCGATAGAAGGAACTAATAAAGCTCCCAGTTTTGCAAGAATGTTTGCCATTAATAAAAATATTAGAGTGTGTAGTGCACATTGTGTTAATCTTGCATGGACTGCGTGTGGTAAATATAGTGGGGCAATTTTCAAAAAAGATAGTTGTTGGGATTATATTCCTGGCGAATATTTGGTGCAGCAAGCTGGGGGTTATATTATCGATGAACCAGGGGCACATATAGCTGCAAGTAGTAAAGAGTATGCAGAATTAATTAAAAAAGAATGTGGATTTTATGATAATGACATTGTAATAACAAAGCATGATTAATTATTATTACAGGAGAATATAATGAATAATAAAGTATATTTTTGTGAATTTGTTAAAGAAGATTCAATATTATTAAAAGAAAATAGACCACTATTTCGCTTAGTTTTATATGATGGTGCCAACTATGATCAAGTTAATGAC
>CAVFEO010000067.1:0-5706 GCA_963621425.1 bacterium
AGTCAAAAAGATTTTTGGCTTATAAGGAGATAGTAGTGAAAAAGAAAATTTTTGCAGTTGTATGTTGCTTAGTTACTATAATGTATGTGTTTACAGGTTGTTCTTTGTTTGTTGAAAATGAAGAGCGCAAGTTAAACCAAACAGTTGCTAGTGTTGGCGATGTCGTTGTTACTTTAGATGATTTAATTAGAAGTTATTCAAACAATGCAGAAACTTTAACTCAAAGTTATGGCTATTCTGCAGAAGAGGCTGTTGAATACTGCATAAACACTTTGCTTTCTAGAGGCGTTATAGAGCAAGTTGGCAAGCAAATGGAAAAAGACAATAAAATTAGCATAAGTGATGAAGACAAGAACGATTCTATATACGATTTGGTTAAGTATTATAATAGCCTAATGGATGCTTATGCAAGCAAAGCAAAAAGTTCGTTAGGGTATGATACAACAAGTTCATCTTCAAATTCAAGTTCTGCAAGTAGTGATTATACTGCGGAAAACAAGTTTACAAAATCTTATGATTATGTTGTTGAAGTTGCAGATAACAACGGTACAAAAGAATATAAACTTGTTATTAAAGATGTTTCTAAACAAGATGAAAATGAATTTATGCCTGCATATGTAAATGTATATAATGCTTATGTTAAAGGCGAAGATATTACAGATTCTTTGTTTAACTTAATGGATGCTACTTATGTTGCTGAATATGATGACCTAAAAGCACAAATTTATACAGAAATTTCAAATGCTTATAAAAATGCTTATACTCAATATAAAAATAGTTCAGAAAAACAAATTGTTGTTAGCGAATTAAAGAAAATTTTAAAGAACTATGTTCAACAAAATTACATTACAGAAGTTACAGATTATTATAATAATGTAATTTTTGCAAACCCTTCAGCAGATAGCATTTTAAATTCTTATTTTGATAAATATAATCAAGGTAAGGCTTTATACCAAAACAACACAACATCTTACATTTCTAAAATGTTAGAAGATGCAAGTTCAATTTATTATCACCCAACAAACGATTGCTTTTATGTTACTCATGTTTTGTTAAAACTAAGTGATGAACAAACTGCTTACTTAAAAGAGCAAAAACAAAAACTTTCTGCAGAAGAATATGAACTTTGCGAAACTAAAGAATTAAATAAAATTTTAGTAAATAAGTATGATGAAAATGGTAATGTTATATTAGAAGATGTTACTCCTGCACAAGTGTTAGAAGAAATTCAAGCATCTTTAAAAAGTGCTACTTCTTCTAGGGAAATGTTAGAAATTTTTAATAGTTATGTTTATAGTTACAATATGGATACGGGCAACAAAAATGCAAGCCAAGATTATGTTATCGCAAGAGCTATTAAAGAAGAAAGTGAATCTAGAAGTAAAATGGTAACAACATTTACAGACGCTTCTCGTACAATGTATGAAATTTATAATTGGTTACAAACTGGTACTGCTTTGGCACCTCATACAGTTGCAAATATTGAAAAGCATGATGAAGGCGCAATAGACGCCATGAATGATGGCGAATATTTGGGCTATAAAAAGAGCTATGATGATTACTTTGATGATTTAACTTACGCTGGCAAAACTTATGCAGAAGGCGGAAATATTGGCGCTATTGGCACAATGACTGGGCTTGTTAAATCTGATTATGGTTACCACATTATAATGTTTTCTGGCGTAACTAGCGATATGACTTTTGACAATGGCTTTGATGCAACTCGTGTTAAAATGCAAGATGTAAATATGTTCTCAAGCGCTGGTTGGGAAACTTTTACAGCAAATAAAAATCTTATAGATTTGGCTAAAATTAAACTTGCAAATATGGTAAAAGAAGCAGACCCAGACACAACAGTTACAAGTGATAATGTAGAAAACTTCTTCTCAAGCAAAGAAATTCAATTGCTTGCATTAGATGGCTTTACAATTACTTTGCATACAGATAAAACATATTTTAACGAAGCGTTAGAATCTTATGCTCAAAACTTAAGTTCTAACTATGTTGGCGGGCTTTATACTGATTATATGAATAAATATAAAGATACAGATAAAAAATTCTTTAAAAATAAAAATGTTTATAAATATTTATATGAATAAAAAAAGAGCGTAATTGCTCTTTTTTTTGTATACAATATGAATTAATTAATAAGGCAAACAAATTAAATAAAAAGCACCACATTTTGTGGCGCTTTTATTTTATTTTTTGTCTGTTGAATTGTTATCAGTGTTGTTTTCTTCTTTATTTGTTTCTTGTGCTTCAATAATAACTTCCTCTGTTGATGGGGTAGTATTATCAACAACTTCTTCAATAACATCATCTTTTTCAATAACATTATCTTCATCAAACTTTGCTTTAGCATCTTCAATTACTTGAGCACGAACTGTGTCAGTATAATCATCGCTTTGTAAATAGTCAAGTTCTTCTTTTAATTCAACTTCTTTTTGTGCGTGTTTTTTACGGCTTCTTACAAGTTTTTTGTATTCTGCCTCTTTATTAACACTTTCATCACTTGTCTTTTCTTTGTAGTTATCTTCTAAAGTTTGTAATTTTTCTTGTGTTGCAAGTAATTTCTTTTTAACTTCATCAATTTTTTGTTGTCTTAATTTTTCAACTTCTTTATCAATAATTGATTTGTGTATAGTGCTTTCTCTATCGTAATTGTTAGAATATTTTTTGCTCTTTTTAGAAGCCTTTTTATTAATCTTTTTAACAATTAAACCAATTACGGCAAGTATTATTGCAAGACAAGTTGCAATTGTAGGAATTACCCAACTCCAAACAGAAATATCAGGTGAGTAGTTGCCAGTTTGAGAATCTGGGTCAACAGTCTCTTCTTCTTCAACTTCGCCTAAAATAATAACATTATTAATAGTTGAATCGTTTTCTAATTCTGTTTGTTTTGCCTTAAATGTTGCATCAGAAACTTCTTCTATTGTTAAACCTGTTAATTGAACATATTGTTCTTCATTTGAGTTTGTTGTTACAAGTTTTACATAAGGTGTAATATCTGTTAATTCAGATGCTTTAATATAGAAGGTATAAGTTGCATCTGTATTAGATATTATGTGTTCAAAATATTCACCAGCTGCATCTCTTTCGTTAAAGCCAACAACTGCGCCGTTAGCGTTTGCATCAAGGCTTGTAAAGTCGCTTGTAAATAGCGTAAATGAAACTTTGTAATATTTAGAAGAATCTAATTTGTGTTGATATTTTGTTTCTACCTTAAAATCTGTATTTTGATTTACGCTAGAAATCATCAAACTGCTGTTTGTTGTGTTAATACCAGAAGTTACGCCACCTTCGCTAGAAGTATCCCACATACGAGAAGAATATAATCCTTCTGCATTACTAGAGTCTTCTATATGGCTAAAATAATCATTTTTTAAATTTAAACCAATAATGCTGTCATCATCTTTTTGCAAACTTTCAAGCTTGCTCTCTGGTGTATAAGATTTGTCGCTAGAATCTGTTAAATCTGTTAAGTAAATATTATCAAAGAAAGCATATCCGTTTAATACTATATCGCTTTGTGTACCAAGACCAATTTCAATATTAGCATGCACAGAATTCATTGGGGTAATAAAGTAAATGTCATACAAGTTAAACTCATTAGATTGCACAACCTTTGTAGAATAAATCATATCTTCGCCAAAGTTTAGTGTAATATAAGCATCACTTGCAGATGAGTTTCTAGCATCAACAGAAAGTTTATATAGGGTAGATGCGTTTAATTGTACACTTTCACTCTTATAAGATTGATAACCTGTATCTGCGGTGTTAATCATAAGTAAGTTTTGGTTTGCAATAGCAAGTTCTTCTGGTATGTTTATATCAATAAAGCTTTGAGCACTTGTTAAACCAATGCCATCCCAAGAAAGATTGCCATATTCTATTTTTGAACCAGTATAATGTTTGTTATTAATTATACCGCTTGTTGTATTGTAAGTGTTTGATGCTGTCCAGTTAGCGGGTGCAAACGGAATTGAATCGCCAGCAGTATCTGCAACAATATCAAAGTTAGCGTTTGCTATTTTGCTATCACTTGTAGTTGATGTGCTAGATAAAGCTCCCTTTGTTATAGTAGAAGATGTTTCAACGCCAGCATATTCTTCATAAGAAACTTTATATATTGTAATATCATCAACAAAAGCTAAACCGCTTGCAGAAGTTTTATCTTTTACAGAGCCTAGACCAAATTCTAATTTTGCTTTAATATCTGCAAAAGAATCTCCCTTAATGTAAATAGAGCATAGAGTCCAATCGTTTGTAATAGACTGTGTGCTTGATGTAATAGAAGATAATGTTACTGCGGTGTATTTGCTATCTTCTGGAACAATGCTTGCGTGTAAACCAGCACCTGCAACATCCTTAGTTTTTACATAAAATTGGAATTTATAGTTGGTGTAACGGCTAAGAGTAAACTCTTCGCTTGTATATGTTACACTTGCAGATTTATCGTCATCTTGCAAAATATTCATAGCAAGCACATGGTTATCTGTTGTTATGTTGTTTGTGCCAGGAGTTGTTTTCATATCGTAAGAGTTTACATAGTTATCAGAGGCAAGAATAATTCCGCTGTTTATAATAGAATCAGAGCCGTTTGTTGCCTTTGTCCATTTAGAACTATCTGCAAAAGTAGAGTCAGCAAGCAGAGAAGTTGCATCTACTTTACTAAAATAAGTGGCATCTTCTATGCTTTCTGGGCTAACATAAGCGTAATTTGCATCTTTATCTTGAACTTTGTATTTGTTATCAATTTCAACATTTTTGCTATCATAAAAGTCATTAGTGCACTTAATACACTGAACAGAATCAAATAAAACAGCACCAGATCTAGGCGTATCTTTACTGCCCAAATACAATTGCATTTTTGCGTTGCTTGAACCGTTGAATTTTGTTTTAACAAAAAAGTAATAAGTTACCCAGTCGCCAATGTTTGAACCACTGCTTGTGCTAATTTCGGTTTTGCTCATAACTTCTTTATTATCAATGGTTAAATAAACGCTTGCGGTGTTGTTAATAATTTTTTTATCGCCATCTTTTAAAATTGGCAAATTTGTTCTAACTTTCACGCTTAAAATATAATTACTATTAGCATCAAGAGATATGGCATTGCTTTCAATACCATATATTGCTTGGTTTTCCATTGAGTTCATCATAAACACACTGGTATCTTTAAGTGCGTCATTAGTTTCCATAACAAGTTCATTTGTTTTAAACAAGCCATACTCTTCATAGTTGGTTGAATAAGCAGAATCGCTTAAAGAAATAACACCTGCTTTTATGCCACTGTTTTCAGAAAGTTTTGTCCAGTTGTTTGCACTTTGTGGATATGATGATGTAGAAGTGCTAGTAAAATCTCCATTATCTACAGTTTGAGCAGAATATGGTATGCTCTGTGCCATAACTTGTGCTGGTGCGTAAATAGCATAAGGTGCGCCCAAAGAAAAAGCAGATAGAGCAAGTAGTGATGAACAACCAACAATGCCTAAACTTCTTAATTTGCTATTTTTGGAATTTTTATTGTTTTTATACTTCATATATTGCCTAAGTAAACTCCTTATATTTTATATAAAATTACTATTATAGTATACATTACTTATAGACAAAACGCAAATGTTTTATAATAAAAAAATATTAAAATTTGTTACGCAAAAAACATTTTATCTTAATTTTTATGGCTTAGAGTAAAAGATTGTAATA
>CAVFEO010000068.1:0-5292 GCA_963621425.1 bacterium
AGAGGAAAATAATTTTTTATGCAAAATAAAAAAAGGCTTAAGAATTATTTAAACCTTTTATTTTATTTTAATTTTTATATTATAATTAAGATTATAGCAAATTTCATAATACAAATCATATTTTAATTAATATATAAACTATTGTTTTAACATTTTTTTGTTTTTAATTGTTTTAAGCCTAGAAGTGTTCTCTAGTTCGTTACTAGAAAGTTTTAGTTCAATTTTTTTAATCTGTTCTTCGTAAGTTGGTATAATAACATCTTCTAGAGCTTTAGTTCTTCTTTTACATTTTTCTATTTCGTCTGCTAAAATATAAGCACTTTTTTCTTTGCTTGCAAGTTCTAATATTTTGGGCAACAACTCTTTAAACCTATCTGCAGTATAATCAAAATGAAAACTTGACGATAATGGTGAATATGTGTTTTTTTCTTCACTTTGAGTTTCTATTTGTATGTTTGGGCAAGTAACACCTAAATGTATAACATTATCAAAATTAAGGGTTGTATGGTTATTTGCAAGTGTTTGTAAAAAACGCATTTCTGCACCACTAAAACTTGTTTTAACTTGCTGGTAATTAACAAAAATATCTTTTATTTCTGTATCAATAGAAGAACGCAAAAGCCTTGTTTCTTTTATTATTTGATAAAATATTTTTATAAGTCCACTAGTTTTATCCTTTAATAGCGTATGCCCTTTATTTGCAACTTTTAGTTTATTGCGAATTTTTCGCAGTTCCATTCTAGTGGGATTAACATTAGAAGTTTGCAATTATTTACCCTCCGTAAGAGTTGCAAAGCTCTTATCTTTAATACGCTTTAACTCGCTTCTTGGGAATTCTTTTAATAATTTCCAACCAATATCTAGGGTTTCATCAACACCCCTATTTTCATATTCGCCTTGGTTTATAAACGAATTTTCAAAATCTTCTGCAAAAGTTGCATATTTTTTATCCATAGGAGATATTGCATTTTCGCCCAAAATTGTTGCTAGATTTTTTGCATTTTTGCCCCTAGAGTAAGCGTAAAACATTTGATTAAGCAAATCACTATGGTAACTTTGAGTTTTTCCTTCGCCTATGCCTTTATCTTTTAGCCTTGAAAGTGAAGACAATACATCAATTGGAGGATATATCCCCTTTTTATACAAATCACGCGATAGCATAATTTGACCTTCAGTTATGTAACCTGTTAAATCTGGAATTGGATGCGTTTTATCATCATCCGGCATAGTAAGTATTGGTATTTGAGTAATACTTCCCTTTTTGCCAACTATTTTGCCAGCGCGTTCATACAAACTAGCAAGGTCAGTGTACATATATCCTGGAAAACCACGGCGAGCAGGTATTTCATCTCTTGCGCTTGATATCTCTCGCAATGATTCTGCATAGTTTGTCATATCTGTCATAACAACAAGCACCTGCATATCAAGTTCAAAAGCAAGATATTCAGCAATAGTTAGCCCTATTCTTGGTGCAGAAATTCTCTCTACACTAGATTCGCTTGCAAGATTAATAATTGAAACGGTATTTTTTATTGCACCATTTTTGTTAAAATCTTCTAAAAAGTAAGATGCATCATCATTAGTTATACCCATAGCAACAAACACAATTGCAAATTGCTCGTTATCGCCAAGGACTTTAGATTGCCTTACTATTTGAGATGCTAGATATGAATGAGGAAGTCCATTTGCAGAAAAAATTGGCAACTTTTGCCCACGGACAAGAGTGTTTAGCCCATCTATTGCAGATATTCCAGTTTGGATAAACTGATTTGGATAATCTCTTGCAACTGGGTTAATTGGTCCCATATTCACATCAATAAACTTGTCTGGAATAATTGCTGGACCACCATCTTTAACATTACCTAGCCCGTCAAACACCCTGCCTAGCATATCTTTAGAAACACCGACTTCAAGTCCTTTACCCAAAAACCTAATTTTGCTGTTTGCAATGCTTATGTTATTTGAAGCATCAAAAAGTTCAACAACCGCTTTATCATCATACACTTCTAAAACTTTTCCGTTACGAACATTGCCGTTTTCTTCAACAATCTTAACCATTTCACCATACTTTGCACCCATAACGCCATCAACAACCATTATAGAGCCAACTATTTCTTTAATTGTTTTATGATATTTAATCACGGTGTATCCTCCTTTTTAATTAACGCATCAAAATCTACTTTAAGTGTATTAATTATATCTTCTATTTTATTTAATTCATCTTCTTTAACATACTTCATATTTCCAATCAAACTGCGTGATGGAATATTAATAATTTGCTCATAAACTGCGCCATTTTCTACAGCACTATAAGCAAGAGTGGCATATTCGCAAATGCATTTTAACATTTTATCTTGCTTTTTAAGTGAAGAATAAGAATCTGTTTCGTCAAACGCATTTTGATGCAAATAATCTTCTCTAATAATTTGCGCTATGTCTAGTGTTGTTTTATCTCTGTTGTTAAGAACATCAAAACCCATTAAAGATACAACATCGTTTAATTCTTGTTCCTCTTGCAAAATTTTCATCAAAAAATTCTTGCGGTCGTTAAACTCGTAAGAAATATTCTCTTGATAATACTTCTTTAAAATGCCATTATAACCAGAATAACTTATTAACCAGTCTATTGCTGGAAAATGCCTTTTATGTGCAAGGTCAGAAGATAGCCCCCAAAACGCCTTAACAACACGAAGAGTGGCCTGTGATACTGGTTCGCTTAAATCTCCACCTTGAGGCGAAACAGCGCCAACACAAGAAACCGAACCATATTTTTCTTCACTGCCAAGTAGTAGCACATTGCCAGACCTTTCATAAAAACTAGAAATTCTGCTACCTAAATATGCAGGATACCCTTCTTCTCCAGGGATTTCTTCCAATCTACCGCTCATTTCCCTTAGAGCCTCTGCCCAACGAGAAGTTGAATCTGCCATAATAATTACATTGTAGCCCATATCTCTGTAGTATTCTGCAATTGTAATACCAGTATAAATACTGGCTTCACGTGCTGCAACAGGCATATCTGAAGTGTTAGCAACAAGTATTGTTTTTTCTATCAAATACTTTTGAGTTTTAGGGTCTATGAGCGTTGGAAATTCACGCAAAACTTCTGTCATTTCATTTCCGCGTTCACCGCACCCAACATATACAACCACATCAGCACTGCTCCACTTTGCAAGTTGATGCTGAACAACTGTTTTGCCACTTCCAAACGGACCAGGAATAGAAGCCGAACCGCCATATGCTAGCGGGAAAAATGTGTCTATAACTCTTTGCCCTGTTGTAAGTGGAATATTTGTTTCTAACTTCTTTTGATATGGTCTTTTAATTCTTATTGGCCAATAAGAACATAAATTAACATCAACTACATCGCCCTTAGTTGTTTCTATTTTAGCAACAACCTCTTGCACTGTGTATTCGCCTGCTTTAATGGCTTTAATTTTACCTTCCACATCAGGCGGAACTAAAATTTTATGTTCAATAATTCCGCTTTCTTGAACAGAGCCTAAAACATCACCGCCGGTAACCACATCTCCGACTTTTTTGCAAGGTGCAAAAGCCCATTTTTTAGAGCTGTTTAATGTTTCCACTTTAATGCCTGTTTTAATTCTATCGCCAAATTCTTCATAAATGTTTTTAAGTGACCTACCAATACCATCAAGCACATTACCTACAAGCCCAGGTCCCAACTGAATAGAAAGCGGGCGATGCGTATCAACAACAATATCGCCTACTTTTAATCCATCTGTATTTTCATATACTTCTATAGAAGCCTTATCATCTCTAAGTTCAATAATTTCGCCTACAAGTTCATCAGCTCCAACCAAGCAAACATCATATAATTTACTATCTTTCATTCCTTCTGCCACAACTAAAGCACCAGAAACTTTTGTTATTTTACCTTGCATTTTAACCTCTAATTATATTTCTATTCCAAGCGAAGTCCTCGCTTTTTTAGCCAACCTTTTAACAGCATAACCATTATCCATTTTAGATGATGGCAAACAAAATATTGTTGGGTAAACTTTGTTTTCGTACTCCTTAATATCATCTTCAAGAAGTTTCGCAACACTTTCGGGCACAATAATTAGCCCATATTTTTTAACAAGCATATAAAACTGTTCTCTTATTTTTGTTTTATCTACTTCAAAATAAAAATCCGCATTAACAAGTTCAAAAATTTCAAAATCTTTTGTATCAGTTAACACGGCGATATTCCCATTCATAAACTCTCCTTATTTGGTTGCATAACGCCTTTTTATTTTGGTTAGATACTAACCCATCAAAAATTATTTTTAAATTCTTTATTTGTGCTAGTTTTAAATAGCAATATCTAATATACGGTAAACACTGTTCTGTTTTATATTTAAGTGATTCAAAAAATGTAATAGCAAAACAATCTATTAAAAAGTCAAACTTAACAAAAGGCTTTTTATCCTTTAAACATTCTATTATCAACTCTATTGCGATTTTGTATGTACCATACTTGTTATCTCTAACAATTTCTAAAAAAGAATCTTTGCATAATTTTTTAAAAAATTCGTCATCAAGTGTTCCGCCTTCAAGTTTTGATAGCGCAAACATTTTTTCATCACGAAGACGCAAAGCAATTTCTATGTTTTTTAAATCTGTATAGTAACTAAAACATTCGTGCAATTCACTTGACTTTTTAGAAGCGTTTAACATTTCTTTATGCATTGCCTTTTTAAAAGCAGTATCAACAAAAAAATAAGATTTATCTTCACTTTTATCTAAAAATGTAAGTAGTGTTTGCATACTAATTGGTAAATCATTATATTTTTTTAAATCTATACTTTTTTCTATTGTTGAAATTTTAACATTTCCTTCAAAAGTTAATTCTTGCTCTCTTGTATAAAACTTCTAAATTAAAATAATCATATTTTGCAAGAAAAAACCTTGTAATATCTGCATCAATACTTTCTTTTTTTAAAAATTCAATAAAGTCACTTTCTTCTCTATAAGTAATGCTAAACAAATCTGCATAACTTGTTATTTGCTCCCCTTTTAAAAGTTTTATATCTAAAAGAGTTTTTGCAACATCTTCTAAGTTGCTACTTTTTGCCAATTTTTCTAAATTTTCTAAAGATACAAGTTTTGCTTCTTTTGCTTTGCTAACAGCATTAAAATAATCTATTTCCATAATTCACCTTAAAAAAGTTGTTTTGCAATTTTTACAAAAGATTCTTGATATTTATCTTCAAGCAAGCCTTCAAAAGAAAAATCTTTTTCGCATATTTTAGATGTAATAATTACCCCGCCAGATATGTTGCGTTT
>CAVFEO010000069.1:0-1179 GCA_963621425.1 bacterium
TTTATGCTATACTATATTAATATATTTAGAAAAAAAATGCAACTATTAGAAATTGTTAGCAAAAAAGGAGGTATGCAAATGTTTGTAGATTATGTGTCTGTTAAGTTGAAGGCCGGTAATGGCGGAGATGGGTATAAGCATTTTTTGCGCGATAAATTCCATGTCGCTGGTGGACCTGATGGCGGTAATGGAGGCAGAGGCGGCCATATTTATTTTATAGGTGATAAGGAACAAACAAACTTATCTAATTTTTATTATAAGCGCAAATATGTTGCCGGTAATGGCAATATGGGTGGTGCAAATACTAGCAATGGTAAACAAGGAGATGATTTAATTATTAAAGTTCCGGTTGGCACTGTTGTTAGAGATAAAACTAACAATCAAGTAGTTGCTGAAATTGTAGATACGCAAAATGCTGTTTTAATTTTAAAAGGTGGCAAAGGTGGTAGGGGTAACGCATTTTTTGCTAGTAGTACAAGACAAACTCCAAACTTTTGTGAAGTAGGCGAAGAAACAAAAATATACGATGTTATATTAGAATTAAAATTAATTGCGGATGTTGGCCTTGTGGGTATGCCAAATGTCGGCAAATCTACTATTTTAAGCGTTGTATCTAATGCAAGGCCAAAAATAGCAAACTATCACTTTACAACATTAGAGCCTAATTTAGGCGTTGTGCAATGCTATGACCAAAGTTTTGTTGTCGCAGATATTCCAGGGCTTATAGAAGGAGCGAGTGAAGGCGTAGGCTTGGGACATGAGTTTTTAAGGCATATTGAAAGAACTAGAATGCTTGTTCATGTGGTTGACATTTCTGGCTCAGAAGGGGATAATCCATTAGAATCTTATGAAAAAATTAATAATGAATTATTAAAATACAGCGAGGTTCTTGCAAAAAAACCAAAAATAATAGCCCTAAATAAATGCGATTTAATAAATGATGATAATAAGCATTATTTAAATGAGTTCGTTAAAAAATATGGCAAAAAATTCACTATTGTGCAGGTAAGTGCAGCAACAAAACAAGGCGTTGATGAATTAATAAAGCAAATTTATGCTAAACTTTCAACCATACCAAAGCCAGAATTTGTATCACTTTTAACGGGTTATCAGTTGGATTATAAAGACGAAAACGAAGTTATAATTACAATTGATGAAGATGGAGTTTTTGTAGTAGAG
>CAVFEO010000069.1:1189-1989 GCA_963621425.1 bacterium
GTGCAAAAATAGATTCTTTGACAAGAGGCATTTCTTTAACAGATGCACAGAGGTTTGCGTATTTTCAAAAAAGGTTAAGGCAAGATGGTATTATTGATAAATTAAAAGAAATGGGAATGCAAGACGGTGATGAAGTTAGAATTAAAAATTTCTCATTTGAATATATGGAATAAAAGGAGAATGTGTTATGCTAACAAGTAAACAAAGAGCATATTTAAGAGGACTTGCATCAACAGAGGGTGATGTTGCTCAAGTTGGAAAAGATGGCTTAAATGATGCGTGTATTGAAGGTATTAAAAAAGTATTATCTGCAAGAGAATTAATTAAAATAAAAGTTCTTCCTAATTGCGATTATTCCGCAAGAGAAGTTGCAGATATGTTGCAAGAAAAACTAAGCGCTGAAGTTGTTGGTGTTGTAGGGTATAAAATTATACTTTATAAATATAGCGATAAAAAAGGAATTAAACATATACAACTATAAAAATAAAAAAGGCTAATTAATTTTAGCCTTTTTATTTAGAGGTTTATTATTAAGCCAAACCCATACCGCCATCATCATTACAAGTTTTGTTATAATTGTTTGATGCGTCGTAATGGATTATATTTTTATCATTATTTTTGTTTTCTTCATTATTAGCTACAATAGAAAACATTTTACATCTTTCAAGCAAATCATGTGTGCCAATTTCAAAATCAAAAAACAAATCAAGCAAGTTGTGGAAATATTTTTCTATTTCTGTCTTTTTAGTTGGGTACTTCTTTTTATTAATTTTTATTTGCCTTCTAACTTCATTAATAGC
>CAVFEO010000069.1:1999-5227 GCA_963621425.1 bacterium
GTAAAAGGTTGATTAATTAAGTCTATTAAAATTGTTTTGTTTTTTTCTGCTGTTGGTAATTTTTTTATATCGGAAGCAGCAAGTTTATCATCTTTTATCGTAATATCCGTACAATTGATCATACAATAATCTCCTTAAAAACTTATCAACTAATATAAGTATAGAACATTTTGCAGATATTTGTCAAATCTTTGTGAAAATTTTTTAATGTTTTTACGGGCTTTTTTTATCTAAAAATATGGTTTTTTATACACCTGCGGGGTAAATGTATATAAATTATTTGCGGTAAAAATATCGAAAAAAAAGAACAGTCACCTGTTCTTTTTTTAATTATATAGTTTTGTATCGTATAGTATAACTGCACCGCCACTTGAAGAAATAGTAACAAAGCCTATATTAGTATCTAAAGCTTTTATTTCTTCAATGGTTTTAGCTCCTTCTGTGGTATCAGCATCAGAAGTTTTTACTTTAATAGGATCTTCTTCAGCCGTTCCTGCCTTAGCACAGTAACCTTCATTTATTGAGCCAACTTGTAATACTGCATTATCAGAATTTATTGTACCTTGTTTTGCATATATCCAAAAAGAATTAGCTGGTGCATAAAAATTTACATTTCCTCTGCCAGAAACTATATTTATATTAGCGCTTCCATTTATCTCTTTAAACTGAACATCCATATTTGCTGGGCCGTTATCTCTTACAGATGCGTCAAGCTTATATGTTATTAAATTGGTTAACTTCATTGTGCCTGAAGTTGTTGTGGCTGTTATGTGAGAAATATTTCTTTGGTTTTCTGAAAATATATCAGATAGATAAGTATTGTTTTTATAATCATTTATTTGCTCTTGAATATTATTAATTTGAGATTGCACTCTTTGGATCTCTATATTTAATTTTTCTTCATAAGCATCATCATGGCTCTTTATAGCATCTTCTTTTAACTTTTGGTATTCTTGTAATAATTTTTGTTTAGATGCTAAGTTAAAGCCATATCTTTTAGTAGCATTTCTTTCTGCTAAAGCATCGTTTTCATTTGCAATATATTTACCATGTTGAGCTACTGTTATATTACCAGAAACGGTATCAAGTTCTGTGTTACCAATTAATTCTCCAATTGTAATATTTCCGCTTTCTGTAATAATTGTTGTAGAGTTTTCTGTTGTTGATGTGTTAATTAATGTGTTAATTTTTACATCACCGCCCCAAGTGCTTAAACCAAAATTGTTATCGCATTCTAAGTAGTCTATTTCAACTGTTCTATATCCTTTTGCATTATTGTTGTGCGCAAGAGAACTATTGTAACTAAAGTGAATTACAGAACCGCTATAAATACTTTTAACAAAAATGTGTGCATTGTTAGATTCTAATTCAACACTAGAGTATAGAATAGAATCAATATGAATATTATCCGCATCTCCAGTATATGTTACTGCTGTGTTTAACAAAGAACATAGGTTTATTTGGTTAAGAGTTCCGTGAAGTTGAACTTTAGATTTGTTTTTATATTCCTTATTTCCGTAACCTAGGTTAATACCATCTTTAAATGTTACAGTACCCATATTGTTCTTAATTGTAACATCACCAGGAATGGTGTAGTTAGTTAATTGAGAAAAAGTCATATTTCCAGTATCAGAAGTTGCCTCTAAGTTTGTTAATCCACACCTATATAAATTCAAATGACCAGAAGTTGTTTTAGTTTTTATAGTGTCTGCATAAATTAAACCTTTTGCAGTAATTTCGTTGTTAATGCCTCTTAAACCATCTTCAACAGATATGTTACCAGATGTTGTTTCTATATTTAATTCCTTTAAATGCAACGTGTTAATTCTATCTATTCTTAACTTTTCAGTATCATCAGTAACATCATCGTATTTAGTTGCATAGTCAAAAACATCAATTTTATCATTGCTACCATATATTCCAACACCTTCGCCATAATATTTTTGATTATTAGGCAAACTAAATATTCGTTGAGTTAAGAATGGTGTTTGAAGAACAATTCTAGATACGCCATAATTCATCAAACCAGAAGGGCAAGATACATCTATAAAAATTTCGTAGTGATGGTTAACTTCATCGTATTCGTTAAAGCTAACATCCATTTTTAAAATGTCGCCTCTTTCGCTAACTTTAGCAAAGCCGTAAGCGTTTATAGAAGGTATTACCGTAAAAGACCCTACAAGGTCAGAACTTCCATCTACCCAAGGTTTAACAAGAACATCTACATTATCAGCTTTTATTGTAATTTTATCAACTAATTCCAAAGCGTCTGGCCAAGAATTAGGATAATCTTCAAAAGTAGAGTGGTCTATCATAACAGAATTACTGCTATCTGCAGAAATTTTAACATATTTGTAACCAAAAACTTCAACTTTAAATACTACCATTATACCAAGTGTTACTAGAACAACGGCAACGCAAATGCCTAACAAAATGCCAACATATTTAAAAAAGTTTTTAGAAGCACTAGTTGAACTCATTTTTATAAATCTCCTTAATAGTTTTTCATTTCAGTTTATCATTTAATAAGAAAAAAATCAAATAATTTAATTAATTATACTAAAATATTGCAAATTTTCTATATTTTTGTTAAACTTGGAAAAACTAAAAAAATGGCAAAAAAGGATAAGTATGGAAGAAGATATGAACGTACAACAAGAAGAAAAAGTTACTAAAAAAGATATTAAAAAGGGTATAGGTATAGGCATAGGCGCTTTTTTTGGCGTTATACTATTAACGTTTTTAATTTTGTTAATGTGTGGATTTCAATTTTATTTTGTTTTAACAGATTCTATGTCTCCAACAATAAATAGAAGTGAAATGGTAATTGTAAACACTAATATAGATAAGCAAAATTTAAAAGTTGGTGATATTGTTACTTTTAACAGTGGCACACTAGTTGTTACACACAGAATTGTAGAAGTTTGTCAAGATGACAATGGGGTTGTGTATTACAAACAAGCACCAGATTTAACATATAGAAAAATGTTGGGAGAAGATATTTCTCAATCATCTCAAGAGCCAAAAATATTAAACGCAGACCAAATTGTGGGTACAGTAGTAACAATAGGGCAAGCGCCTGTAAAATTATTTATTTTAGCTTCTATTGTTGGCTTGTTTAGAGGAGCTGGCGTGCTTAATTTTATTAAAGTTGTAATTATAATTGCTATAGCAGTGCTTGCTATTTGGACAATTGTTTCTTTATTCGTAAATAAAAAGAAAAAAGAG
>CAVFEO010000070.1:0-5152 GCA_963621425.1 bacterium
ATATTCAACACAATAAAACACAGTTTAATTAATAATATTTTATTTGATTTCTTATTTTCTTATATAGTTTTTCTTTATCTTTTTGTATTATATTTTTCTCTTCTTTTACTTCTTTTTTATCTGGCTTACTCATAATATAATACCTAAGTTCATCAAGCGCGTGGTCATCTTTTTTAACTGGCACATCTCCATCACCCCAGCGGTACGCTTTTATTTCTCTAATTAAGTTCACGCAAGTTTTAAAAATGAACAATCTACTTTTACCGCTTGCATCTTTTATGTAGTACCTAACGCGTGATATACCACTAAATAAATCTTTATTGACTTTAGGGTTAACAGCAATTCCAAAATCATAAAAAAGTTCTGTTACACTTTTAGGGCTTGCCAGCGTTTTTTGGTTTGCAGCGCTATCTATTAACGCATTAAGTTTACCATTAAAACCAAAAGGCCAATCTAACTTTTTTGCAATATCAAGTATAGCCCTTGCGTGATTTTCTATATCTATATCTGCACCATAGTGTTCTGCTATAACATAAACATTGCCGTCATAGTCACAAGCGTAAAAATGGCAACTAAGCGGATTTTTAAGCCCGGGGTCAATTGATATGTTGTCATACCACTCACGCGGAACATCAAATGGTTCTATCACATTAACATTTTCATCAAAGGAAGAATACACTTCTCCGCCTCCGCCAGAAAATTTACCATACCGCCTAGACTGCAAATCTTCTTCACTCATAGAACTTGTTAAACTTTGCACCTCTTGTACATTTAAATACGGATTATCTGCCCATTCCATAAATTCACACCAAACATTATCATCTTGTGCATTGTTTAAATAAATTGTATTGTATACCCAAGTTAAACCTTTAAGTGGCGTCATTGTTCCAAAAATATCGCCACATTTATCAAGCACACGCATTTTACACTCATTATATATGTCATATGGCGGTTCTTCATCAAACCAAACATAGTCTAGGCTTGTACCTTGAAACTTTTCTCTGCCTTGGTCACAACTTTTAAACGCAATTTTACTAACACCGCCAAACACATTTTTAATTAGCATATAATCAATAACGCCTTGCTCTGGCGAGCCTTTTCTTCCGCTTTGCATAACTATATCCACTATCCAAGACGGATTTATATAAGATAGCACCTTACTTTGCGCCACATCTCTTTGAACTTGCATTGAAAGCGAAACCACCCAACCACTTGTATCTTTTTTATTTTTCCTGTATGGATGAATTCCTCGTGCCATATATACAACTTCAACTGCCCCGCATTCTGTTTTACCACTTCTGTTACCGCCAAACACCCAGCGGTTGCGTTTTTGACATTTATGGAAGGCTATTTGCTTTTTATGCACAACATCGCCAGAATTATAGCAAGAAAGTTTTTTGTTTGGTGCAAGTTTTTCTAAAGCACTTTTAATTGCCTTTACACTTTTTATGGTTTTTATTAATTCTTGTTTTTGCATTTTACATTATTCTCCTAATATATTATTTTTAAGCCCAAATTCTTAAAAAAAACAAAATAGCACGCAACATAAAGCATGCTAAAATGTTTTTATGAAAAAACAACTTTTTATTTTGTTTTTAATTTTATTTAATGTGTTTTTCTTTTTTTATAGCCTTAACTACAATGTGCTTGCACAAACTATTCAAGAAAAAAAGTTTGCACAAGTGCAAAAAGATGGCGTATTTTTTTACAGCAAAGATAAAAGCGAACTTTTTGTTTTGCCTAAAACCTTTTACTGCCAAATTTTATCGCCAGTAGATAGCCAAGGCTTTTATTACTGCAAATACATAAATTGCTATGGCTATGTTAAAAAAAGTGATGTCCAATGCGTTTCTGGTGAAATTTCTGCACCCTTTTTGGATTATGTTAATTTTAGAGTCCTCGCTAGCCAAAGCGCAGAATTAAGAAGTTCGCCTACGCGTGAAGATGGAGCAAACAGCCTTATTTGCACGCTAGACTTATATCAAACAAACTTTATTCTTTATGGCACAAAACAAGGCGAAGAAGTTGTATCTAAACGCGGAACAGATTGGTTTTATTGCGAATATTTTAGCGGAAACTCCTCTGTTTTAGGTTATGTGTATTCTGGACTTTGCGACCAAGTTAAAAACCACTCAAACCTAGAAATAAACCCAAATCCGATTGATGAATTTGCTTGGAAAAGCAGTGAAGATACAGTGCAAAACACCGCAGACGAAACCATAGCATTTGTTATGCCAGACAGCAACCAAATGCTTATAATTATTTGCATATCTGTTCCTATTTTAATTTTGTTGCTTACACTTTTTGTTCCTTTTAAAAGTGCAAAAAGCATAAATAATAAGCCTGAAAAAGCAAGTGATGAAAACAAAAATTCCGCAAGCATTATAAATATGCCAAAGCGTAATAAACGCATAAACAGAGCCGAAAAAGGCAAAGATTTTTACGAACTTAAATAATCTGCATTATTATTGTAACGCAAGTATCCAAAAAAGTTGCTCAAAGTGGACAAACTGCAAAACTTTTTTGCCTTAAACTTTGACACGACTAGTTTTTTAGGGTATAATCTAAATATAAGCATTAAGAGGTATTAGCAAATGAGATTAATTGAAGTAAAAGAAGGCAAATTTATTACAAGCAAAGAACATAACGAACTAAAAAAGCGTGCCCTTGCAGAAAGTGTTTTACACTCAAACATTAAAGAAGTTAACGAATCTATTGAACAAGACAACAGTTACGAAGAATATAGGAACGAACTTTTTTATTTAATTCAAACTCCAGAGCACTTGCAAATGCTTGATGATAGCCTTAAGCACGATGTAAATTTTGTTTGCCAAGCAATAGAATTTAATCCACTTGTTATTGATTATATTGATGAGTATATGGCAAATAACAAACAAGTATTTTTTAAACTTCTTGCTAAAAAAGAAAATTCTTACCTAGTTGCAAAAGTTGGCGAAGAACTATCTTATAATGCAGTGTTTTTAAAACAAGTTTTGCAGATAAACGCAGAATGTGCAACTTACATAAACCCTACGCTACTTGCCTTAATAAACTCTGGCAAAGAAACAAATATCACTAACCAAAACAACCATTTTTATAAATAAAAAACCTTCTAATATAGAAGGCTTTTTTTATGCAATTAACACAAAATCTCTTAAAATAATATATACAAAATATGCAATATATAGCGCAAGCATTATCCACCCTAAATATTTAGGCAATTTTTTTCTAAACAAGGCAAATATTGTAAAACAAACAAATATTGCAAGCATAACAATAATATCAATTATCGCTTTAGCATCTACAGCAAGTGGAGTTATTACACCAGCAACACCCAAAATTAGCAAAATGTTAAAAATACATGAGCCTACCACATTGCCTAGTGCTATATCGTTTTCGCCTTTTTTTGCAGCAACTATGCTTGTTACAAGTTCTGGCAAACTTGTACCAATTGCAACAATTGTTAGCCCAACAAGCATTTCACTCATACCTAGTTTTAGAGCAATGTTTTTTGCACCAATTACTGTAATATCTCCGCCAATAACAATGCAAGCAAGCCCGCCAAGCAAAAGCAAAATACTTAACCAAACTTTTGGTTTTTCTTGCTTATTTTCTTCTTTTTCTTCAACAGAAGCTTCTACCTCTTGATTCTTAGCATCTTTTTTTGCTTGAATTATGCAAACTGTAAGGTAAACCACAAAAAGAGCAAATAAAATTCCACATTCTATTCTAGATAGCACATAGCCACTTTCCCCGCCACCAAAAAGAGCAAACACCAGCAAAAGTATTCCGCAAATTATAAGCACAGGTAAATCACGCTTAAGCATACCCTTATCCACAAGAATTGGAACAAATACAAGAGATGAGCCAAGCACTACAAGAACATTAAAAATGTTAGAGCCAACAATGTTACCAATAGAAATATCTGCACTGCCTGCAATCGCTCCCGCAACGCTTACAGCAAGTTCTGGCAAACTTGTGCCAATAGAAACTATTGTAAGCCCAATAATAAGTGCCGGGACTTTTAATAATCTTGCTATGTTAGACGCCCCTCCGACAAACAAATCTGCACCTTTTATTAGTGCGAACATTCCCAACGCAATAAGAGCAATATATATAACAACTTGTAGCCATGGTGCAACATTTGCTACCCAACCGAACAAACCAGAAAGCATTTTTTCTCCTTTTATAGTAAATAAAAACTAAGTAATATTATTTTATCACTTTTTATTATGTTGTGCAATTAAACAACACATTTTAACTTAATGTTTGTTGACTTTTTTGTATTTTTGTGGTATATTTTTTATCACTAAGGAGAATATATGATTTTATTTTTTAATCAAGTTCAGTGGGAAAGCGATATAAAATTATTAAAGCATAAAATTAACAGTAGAATATTTACAGAAAAAGATGTTCCTCTTTTAATGTCTGTGCTATATAAACAACACCTTATTGAAAAACCAGAAGATAACAAACTACTAAATGAATTAATTGGTTTATTACCAAATATTGCTTACACCATTGCTAAATTTTATAACATAGATGCAAACAAGGTTTTTGTTGGCGATTATATTAATGATGAAGACTGCCCTTATGAGCTTGTTATTGGCAACATATATGGAGCTCCAAACAAAAAATACTCATCATCTTACTCTTACACAAAATCAACAATCTTTAATCCTTACGCTTACACAATTAAATCTGCAGATAATTTAAAAGTTTTAATTGGTAACTTTTACTGCCCTAACAATAAAATAATTACAAGATTACCTAATTTAGAACTGGTTACTGGCTCTATGATTTGTGATGATTCTTTTTTAGCCAATATTCCAAACCTTAAAATTGTTGGCGGTGATGCGTTTTTTAGAAATACCCCTATTAGAAACTTTAATGCAACTTTTGTTGGAGAATATTTAGATTGCAACTCTTCTAGGCTTGCAAAAGCAGATAATTTACAATATATTGGCAGAGGCGCGAATATAAATTATTGCACAGAATTTATGGATGAAGATAAAATTAAACTTGCAAAGCAAAATATTGTAAAAATAGAAAAAGAACCTACCCCCGTAGAAGAAAAAACTGATATTTTAACTAGTATTAACAAAAACATAGACGCTTCAAAAGCCGAAAATCAAAAAACAATAAAAGATAC
>CAVFEO010000071.1:0-4956 GCA_963621425.1 bacterium
AACCATGATAGTTATGGTGGCGATAAAAAAGTTCTAGGTTTAGAAAATACAGATAGAACTAGAGAATCTTTTTATAAGTATATTAAAGAAATATTGTCTGAAGAAGTTGATGGCGCTGATGAACAGTACAATACATTAAAAGAACAATTTCTTTCTGATATAGAAAACAACACTTTTTTACCAAAACAAAGAGTAAAAGAAAATGGCGTTTTGCCAAATCAGTTATATGTTGCGGAGTTAAAGCAAATAATAAAAACAAATGAAAACAAGTATCCATTTGTTGCAGAAAAGGGTAAAGATGATTATAAATTAGTTGAAATTATAAAATTCCGTGTACCTTATTTTGTCGGGCCAATCACACAAAAAGGTAACAGCAAAAATGCATGGGCTACAATTATAAATTCAACTGAAAGATTAAAACCTTGGAATATAGAAAATATCGTTGATTACAACAAGGCAGAAGATCGCTTTATTGAAAGAATGTTAAATCATTGTACATATATAACAGACGCATATGTTTTGCCAAAACATTCAATATTATATTCTAAGTATAAACTTTTAAACGAACTTAACAATTTAATGATTGATGGCAAAAAGCCAACCGTTAGCGTTAAACAAAGTATTTTTAATGATTTGTTTGTTAATAAAAGTGGTAAAGTTGGCCTAACTACATTAATAAAGTATTTAAAAACTTTAGATTCCGAATATGAAAATATAAGTAGTGCAAGTATTTCAGGTATAGATAAAGGCTTTGCAAACAACTTTAATGAATACGCTAAGTTGATTGAAAATGGCAGGTTTGATAAAACTTTTGTGGATAACAACATTGATATTTTTGAGGAAGTAATTTTGTGGAATACTTTAATATCAGACAAGTCTCGTTTAGAAAAAAGAATTGATAAAAAATACGGCAAGATTTTTACGCCAGAACAAATAAAATATTTAAAAGGTTTAAATTATAGTGGTTGGGGAAGGCTATCTAAAGAATTTTTAACCTTAAAGTTTATAGATATAAAATCTAAAGATGATTTAGGTAACCCTAAAACAACAGATATTATCACAGAATTATGGAATACAAATAACAATTTACAAGAAATTTTGTTTGACAATCGGTATACCATACAAAATGTATTAAACAAAAAAACTGAAGAAATTAACGAAGATATTTGTTATGAAGATGTTGAAAATATGTATTGTTCTCCAAGCGTAAAACGTGGTGTGTGGCAAACAATAAGAATTGTTAAAGAATTAAAACAAGTGCTTGGTAAGAATCCATCAAAAATATTTATTGAAGTAACAAGACATGATGAAGCTAAAGGGGAGGAAGGTAGAAAACTTTCTAGGAAAAAGACTTTGCTTGAAAAGTTACAAACAAAAGAATTGAAATCAGCAGTACAGGATTTGAATATAGATTTGCAATCTTTAATAAATAAACTTGGCGGTGAAGATGGCGATGGCGGATATGATGAAGCCAAGTTGCGTAGTGAGAGGCTGTATTTATACTTTTTACAATTAGGTAAATGTGCATATTCTGGTGATGTTATTGATATAGAAGATATTTTCAAACAAAATGTGTATGATGTTGACCATATTATTCCTCAAGCAATAATAAAAGATGATAGCATAGAAAATAAAGTTCTAGTTAAACGCATATACAATAATGAAAAGAGTGATACTTATCCAATAGCAAATTTTTCATGGGTAACACCAGAGAGAATTAAATTTTGGAAAGTATTAAAAGATAATAACCTAATGACGGATAAAAAGTTTAAAAATTTAACACGCAGAGAACCTTTAAGTGAAGAAGAATTATCTGGGTTTATTGCTCGCCAACTTGTAGAAACCAATCAATCTGCAAAAGTTGTTAAAGATTTGTTAAAAGGTTATATGCCAGAACCAGATACAAAGGTTATTATGTCAAAAGCAGGTTTTGTTTCTGCTTTTAGGGATAAATTTGAAATTTATAAAAGCCGTTCTATAAACGATTTACATCACGCAAAAGATGCCTACTTAAATATTGTTGTGGGTAATGTTTTGTACTCTCGTTTTACAGAAAACCCAAAGAATTTTTATAAATCTAAATATGAAGATAAAGAGAATGCTTATAAAGATAAAAACAAAGATTTAACCACTAATATTATTAAACTTTTTGATAGTGAATATGTCTATTCTCCTATAACCGGTGAAATAGTTTGGCGAGGGGTTAAACATGAAGATAGAACTCGCATAAAAGACCAAAATTTGTCCCCAAATGATTTTTATGAACAAATGGCTATGTTTAATGTGGATGGGGCAAGAATTAAAAATATTGCATTAAAAAATTCTCCAATTGTTACAAGGTTGAGTTTTGCTCAATATAACGGCGCATACTATAAAGAAACTGTGCATAAAAACGAAAAGCACAATCCTAAAACAGAGGCAAGTGTGAGCCTTAAGGGAGATGTGAATAATCCTTTAAACGATGTTAAAAAATATGGTGGATATAATAGTGTAAATAATGCGTATTTTATGGTTATTCAAAGCGAAGACGAAAAGAAAAAGAAAGCTTTGTTAAAAAAATATAAAACCCAAGAAGCCTTTTATGCAAATGTTAAACCAATAGAATACCAAAAATTGACTATAGAAGCTGTTCCTATAATGGTGTATCAAAAATATAAAAATCAACCAAATTGTGATGACTTAGTTTTAAACGAAGTTTCAAAAACAAATGGACTTATTAACTCTAAAATTGTTGTTCCAAAATTAAACTTCAAAGCAATATTTCAAATAGGAAAAGGTTACTATGCTCTTGGAGGAAGATCGAATAATGTAATGATTTTACACAATTTTAACCAATGTTTTGTTCGTAATAATGATATGAGATACATTAAAAATATAGATAAGTTTATAGAAATTAAAAAATTGAAAAAATTAAAAGATTTGTTTGTTATGAACAATGTAACAATAGAAGAAGCGCTTTTTGCATTGCAAGATAAGGTTGTAATTTCAGAGCCATCTAAATTTGGCAATAAACAAATATATCTTTCTAAAGAAAAAAATATTTATTTATATGATATGTTATTAAAAAAATTAAATAGTGATATTTATAATAAAACAGCATTAAAAAACATCACCAACAAATTAGAGGAAAGTGAAGATAAATTTAAAGAATTATCCACTGTAAATCAAGTTATTGTATTAAGTGAAATAATAAAAAGGATAAGTAGTGGTAAAGGCGAAGCAGACTTAACGTTATTAAAATGCGGAGCTCATGAAGGCGGATTAACAATAAGTAAAGATATTACAGATAAAGACATTACATTAATAGAACAATCGGTAACAGGATTATTTGAAAAAAGAACAAAACTAAAGGTAAGGTAAATGAGTTTTAGAACAGTTATAGTTAAAGAAAGGTCTAAGTTAGATTTAAAAATGGGATATTTAGTTTCTCGGAATCAAGAAGGGGAAACTAGGGTATACATACCAGAAATTTCTTGTTTAATATTAGAAAGCACTAGCCTTTCTTTAACTACGGCACTGTTAAGCGAACTGGTTAAAAATAATGTTGCGATAATTTTGTGTGATGAAAAGCACAATCCCGAAAGTCAGGTGTTGCCATATTATGGGAGTTACAATACATCTAAAAAATTAATGCAACAACAAACTTGGCAAGAAAAAACAAAACAAAGCATTTGGAAGGCGATTATTGAACAAAAAATAGAAAAGCAGGCAAAAGTTTTAGAATTATTTGATAAAAAAAATGAAGCTACATTGTTATTGCTTTATGCTCATAATGTAAAAATAAACGACAAAACCAATAGAGAAGGGCACGCAGCAAAAGTATATTTTAATGCTCTTTTTGGCTTAGATTTTGCGCGTAGAGAAGATAGTAAAATAAACACAGCGTTAAACTATGGTTATGCATTGTTGCTTTCTTGTTTTAATAGAGAGGTTGTAAGTTCTGGTTACGCCACGCAACTTGGAATTTGGCACAAAAACGAATTTAATAATTTTAATTTAGCTAGCGATTTAATGGAACCTTTTAGGCCTATTGTAGATAATATGGTTTTAAAGTTAGATGCAGAACAAGCATATAAGCCACAAATGTTAAATTTATTTAATTTACAAGTTAAAATTAATGGCAAAATGCAATATTTAGAAAATGCAATTTCTATTTATTGTCAAAGTGTTTTTGAAGCACTTAATACAAATAATGTAGGAGATATCATTTTTTATGATATGTAGATTTATGCGTTTAATTGTTTTTTTTGATTTACCAACACTAACCAGTAAAGATTTAACAGAATATAGAGTTTTTAGAAAATTTTTATTGCAAAATGGTTTTATTATGATGCAAAAGTCAGTTTATTCAAAACTGGTTTTAAATGGAAATTCTTCTAAAGTTATGAAAAATAAAATAAAAAAGAATTTACCACCAATTGGCAACATTGAACTATTAGAAGTTACAGAAAGGCAGTTTGCCAGCATTGAGTATCTTGTTGGCGCAAAACAAAGCAAAGTTGTTGATAGTTTTGATAGGGTGGTTGAAATATGAAGTTACAACATTTTGATATTGATTATTGTTTTAATTTTGAGCAAGATATACACATTTATTCTTTAATTGTGGAAAACCCTTCATTATATTTTAAAGTTTGCAACGAATTAATTAATTTTGATAAGTTGGATGAAGTTAGTTGGGTGCTAGCACATGATGCCCAAGAAATTAAGTTAGATAACATACTTTGCATACATGATTTTTTTGAATTAAATTTAAACAATAAAAAAGTAGAAAGTTTAATTGATGCAAAAATATTGCAAATTTTAAAAGAGCAAGATTTTTCTCAATTAAATAACTTGTTAATAAAAATTAACAATCAAGCATTGGCAGAGATGGATTTGCCGATAAAAAGCACAGATGAAGTTACATATGAAAATTTTGTTAAATTATCAGATTATAAAATTAATGAAGAAATAGAT
>CAVFEO010000072.1:0-2908 GCA_963621425.1 bacterium
CGCAATGTCTTCTGTTGAATTATACTTTTGCTGAGAATATAATTCATCATCAACATAAAAAGAAACATTAACAAACTTCACATCGTTTTCTTTTTCGTTGCACGCTGATAAAAAAATTGATGATACCAAAGCAGATATCATCAATAATAAAACAGCATTTACTTTTATTATTTTTTTTAGCATAATACACCCTTAATATGATATCATTTTAATTATACAACAAAAAAGAATAAAAGCAAATGATATATTACAATTAAAGATTTTTGTAATTTTAATCCACAAGAATTAAAAGATTAGACAAAGAGTAAATTAGATAAAACTTTTACATTAACAATTAATTATTGTCCATTTCTTTTATTTTTCTATATTTAACCCAATCAACATATTCACTACCAGGTTTTTCATAGTTGGCAAAAGGTGTTATAGAAATTCCACCACGAGCATTAAAGTGACCAATGACTTCTATATAAAAAGGGTCTAAAAGATTAATTAAATCATTTAAAATTTTTTCAACAACATCTTCATGAAAAATACCAATATTTCTAAACGAAAACAAATAAAGTTTTAAAGATTTACTTTCTACCATGTATTTGTTTGGGACATAGTTAATTTTAATTGTTGCAAAATCAGGTTGACCAGTAACAGGGCACAAACAAGTAAATTCTGGTGCGACAATTTTGATTAATGGTAATTTCTCAAAAACTCTTTCAATATTTTCAAGGTAATCATTTTTGTAATTAAAATCGTAATTTTTAATTTCTTTACCCAAAGATTTTAAGTTTAAACTTTTTTCGTCTTGCATTTAATATTTCTCCTATAATATTATTAAAAGTATTGTATTATAACACAACAAAACAAATAAGTCAACCCTAATAATTTATAATCTACTCAAAGCAAGTATCAACTTTTTAATATGACGCATAGTATTATTCTCGCCAATACTTACACGAACAACACCACCCAATTTATTTGTACCTAAATACTTATGAACAAGCGGAGCACAAGCAAATCCCGCCCTCACAGCAATATTATAATTATCATTTAAATATGAAGCAACATCTTGACAAGATATATTTTTAACATTAAAAGAAATAACGCCATTTTGAAAACTCTCTTTAGAATAAGTAACTATATTATCATTATTCGCAAGCCACTTTATTAAATAATTGCTTAATTTTAATATTTTGTTATTAATTAAAATTAAATTGTTATATGCAACACTTAACCCCTCACCAAGAGCAATAATATTTAAAGCTGAATATGTACCACTTTCAAACCCTTCAGGAAAATCGTTTGGTTGAACAAGGCTTTCACTAAAAGTACCTGTACCGCCAAACTTTATTGGTTCTAAACTTACATCGTCAGCAACACATAAAACTCCTACGCCTTGTGGCCCTAGTAGGCCTTTATGTCCAGCAATTGCCAGCATTGATATATTATTTTTTTTCATATCTATTATTTTATGCCCTGCAGATTGCGCCCCATCTACCAAAAATAATAAATTATTTTCTTTTGCAAACTTACCTATACTATAAATATCTTGCTCATCACCAGTTACATTACTTATATGGTTAGTTATTATCATATAAGTATTATCTCTTAGTTCTTTTTTAATTTCTTCAACCGAAATCTTCCCTTTTACTTTTGGATAAATAATAGAGTAAGAAATATTAAATGTTTTTTTCAAATATTCTAGGCAGCGCAAAACCGAATTATGCTCAAAACATGTTGCAATTATATGCCCATATTTTTTAACACTTCCTCGTATAGCAAGATTTAAACTCTCTGTACACCCACTTGTAAAAATTACCCTATTAAATGAGCAATTAAAAATTTGAGCAAACTTTTGTCTAACTTCCGCAACTTTTTCCCCTGCAATACTTGCGTACTTATGCGCACTCCTACTTGCATTTGCCGTATAAATATTTAAGCCTTTTTTTATAATTTTTTTTACACTTCTTGGCTTATAAAAAGAAGTGCTAGCATTATCTAAGTATATCATAATACTTACATATGCTAACACTTTTAATAATGTTAAATGCTTAGTCTGATATGGCAAGTTCTAAAGCGACTTTCATCATATCTATAAAACCCTGTTCTCTTTCTTTACTAGATAAACTTTTACCCGAATAAATTTCATCTGATATTTTACAAAGAGCCATAGCCTTTTTATGCAACCTCATAGCATTAAAAAACAAACCAGCACATTCCATTTCTATTGCATCAATGCCAAAATTACATAACTGAGACGAAAACCCCTTAGTTTCATCATAAAACAAGTTAGAACTTAGAACATTGCCAAAACGGATTTTTGCACCCATTTTGTCACATATAATTTTAGTTTTAGCTAATAAATCAAAATTAGATGATACGGAAATGTTTACATCTTTTAGATATACATCTAGCAAACCTTTATGTGAACTAGCACTTTGAACAGCCATTAAATCTCTCAATTTAAAATCTGGAGAAACACTTCCGGCACTCCCTACACGAATTATTGTTTCTACTCCATATGCTTGATATAATTCCATTGAGTAAATTAGCATTGATGGAAAACCCATACCCGATGACATTACTGAAACGGGTTTGCCCTTGTAGTTACCGGTGTACGCCAATTCCCCTCTAACTCTATTTATCAATTTAACATCAGTCAAATAATTTTCTGCTATAAACTTTGCCCTCATAGGATCACCCGGCATAATTACTACAGGTGCAAAATCTCCTTTTTTTGCCTCAATATGTGGTGTTGGTGCTTGCATATTTATACCTCCATAACTTGTGGTAAGTTTATCATATTTTTTATATTAAGTCAAAAAAAAATATATTGTTGATAAATTTAATTTCCACAAAATTTTTTAAATTCATTTTTTTAGCCTATTGACATTTTTGAGCATCTATGCTAATATAC
>CAVFEO010000072.1:2918-4880 GCA_963621425.1 bacterium
AATATACTTATTGAAAAATACATAAGGTCAAAAGGAGACTTAAAAATGGCAGTTTTAACAAGATTAAAGAACTTTGTTAGTTTATTGCGTAGCGGTAGCAAATCTAATGAAGAAGAAAAAGAAGATGTAGAATTAAACGCAACACCTATGCAAGGTCAAGTTATTCTAAATGAAGAACAAGTAGCTTTAGAACAGGCTGCTAAAGAGGCTGAAGAACAAAAGGAAATGACTGTTGAAGAGCAATTAGAATCTTTAAAAATCACTCATCAATTCCCTTACAAAGCAGTAAAGAAAATTGTTAAAGAAAGAGATATGGATTACTTTAGAGATTTGTATTCTACTGAAGAAGCTATCAAGAGAACAGATTTAAGAGGAAACCAAGTAGCAACCGCAGTTGCTGGTACTTCTATGGCAGCATATATGGGTATTGTTGCAGCAAGCGCTGTTGCTATGCCAGCAGTTGTTATGGGTTTAATTGGTTTTGGTATTGGCGGTGGCATTGTTTACGCCGTTAATAAACTTACAGGAAAAGAAAGTGCATTTGGTTCTCTATTTAGAAAATTAAAGGTAAGATTTGGTAAGATTAAACCTACTGTAAACGTAAAACAATATCGCAAAGAATTTAATGAGAAAAAGTTTGAAGTAAATAAAGTTATTGACGAAAAAACTAAAGTTTACAAGAACAATGTTATAGCTCAAGAAGAAGTTGATAAAAGATTTGATGACCACATTATGAAGACCGCTCGTGGTGAAGAAACTACATTCTCTTATGAAGATGAAGATTCTCAAAACGTATTAGATTCTGCAGCAAATAGTATGAAAGAAGCCATTGAATTAAACGAAAAAATGGTTGATGAACAAAACAAACTTGTTGCAAATATTAAAGAAACTACTACATTTATAACTAATATGTTAAATAGTAAAGCTGATGTTGAAAGCAAACAAGCTCAATCTAACAAAGAATTTGCTGATTTAATTAATACTATTGCTATTAAAGATGTTGAAGATGTTAAAGTTGCAATTACTGAATATGAAGAAGTTTATTCTTCTTTGCAAGCTAAAAAATCTAGCCTTGATGCAGATAAAGAAGCTGAAGTTGCAAAATTTAACAGGACTATAGAATCTATTGATAAATTACCAAATAAAGATGATGCTAAATATGTTGCAGCAAAAGAAAAAGCTCAATCTGAAATCGCTGAAATTGATGCTAAATATGCTGAGTTACAAAACGCTGCTCAAGCCGAAGCTGATGCCAAAATTGCTGAAATAAAAAACAATTCTGTAATATTTAATAGTGTTTTTGATGAAATTGTTGATGCTTGCAACAATGGAGTAGAAACTTCTGATGATAAAGTTGTAAGTATTATTAATAATTATGTTGTAAACAAAATTGATGCTGAACTTGATTCTGTAAGTTTAGATGCAAATATTGGACCTTATGTTGATGGTCAAGACTCTACAGTAATTATAACTTCCCCTCTTGATGTAAATTATGATGCTATTGCCCACAAAGTTGCATCTATACTAGGTCAAGATTATCCAGAAAGTGATGCTGAAGTTGCTAAAGTAATTGCTGACTTTGAAGATAGAAATGCGGATATTGCAGAAAACCTACAAATTAACTTTGATTTAAACATTGAAGAAGCTCAAGAAAATGAAAGAAATTACAAAAAAGGTCTTGAAGCTGTTGAAGATTCTATTAAAAATTTAGATGAAGCTATTAAGTCTAATTTATCAGAAGCTAGAAACTTATTAAAGCAAAAGAGAGCAATTATTACTCAAGCTTCTGCTCAAGATGCTTTAGATACAGCTACTTCTTTGCATAATGATTTTGATGTTTTTGAAAAGAATCAACAAGAACAATTACAACAAGACTTAAAAAATACCACTCCAGGTATGCTTGATGCCGAAACAGATCTTGTTCAAGAATAAGAATAAATAAAAAGATGCTAAATTAGCATC
>CAVFEO010000073.1:0-3604 GCA_963621425.1 bacterium
ATTTAAAAGGATATTTTTATCAAAGTTTTTAGTCACACTAAAAGTAGGTATAAAAGATAATCCTTTTTTGCTTGCGCTTATTACTGGTCTTATACAAATGTTTTTAAATATACTTTTTGGCGCTATCTCATTTCAAAAACCAACTAGCAAATTGGGCTATGATTTAAATACATATTATAATTTAAATGTGGGTATATTAAATATTGAAATTTGTTTAGCAATATCAATTTTAAATTTTCTATTAGCAATTATTAAAGCTAAAAAAAGTATAAATAACAAACAAGAGGTACATAAAATTGAAATTAAATCAAGAGCACATTAATAGTGCTATAAGTGATACATTTAAGGAAGTAAAAAATATTATAGATACACAAACTGTAATTGGCAAAGAAATTACTACAAGTGATGGTACAATTATTGTCCCAGTATCAAAGGTGATTGTTGGATATATAGGCGGAGGCGGAGAGTATTTTGATGTGAAAGTTAAAAAAAATGATTCGCCATATGCTAGTGGATGCGGAACTGGTGCATATATTAATCCAATTGGTTTTTTGGTTACCAACAAAGATGGCCTAACTAATTTTATAGAAGTTAAAAGTTGCATTAATATAGATAAAATTGCATCATATATTGAAAAATTTTTAAATTCACTAAATAAAGGAGATGAATAATGATAAAAAAAGTTTATTTAATTATCTCATTATTATTTTGTTTGCTAATATTATTTAATACAGCCAGTATTAATTTAACAGCTAATGCAGACAATTTAGATGTGCAAGAAACATTGTCTAATTCATCACAAACATCTTCATCTGCAAGAGCAATGTATTTATTTGATGCAAAATCAAATAGAGAAATATTTAGTAAAGATTGCGACAAGCAACTAGCACTTGCAAGCACTACAAAAATAGTTACAGCGATAACTGCTTTAGAAAACTATAAGGGCGATTTGGACAAAAAAATAGTTGTCCCAAGTGAAGCTGTAGGGTTAGAAGGTACATCAATGTATATTAAATATGGAGAAGAACTTTCACCAAGAGAATTATTATATGGCTTAATGCTACCTTCTGGAAATGATGCAGGAAAAGCGCTTGCTTTAATAACAAGTAAAACAGAAAAAGATTTTTGCGGCCTTATGAATCAAACTGCACAAAAAGCAGGTGCTGAGAATTCTCATTTTACTAACTCACACGGGCTTGATGCTGATGGGCATTACACAACTGCAAAGGACCTAGCAAAAATAACAGCATATGCACTTAAAAACCCAATATTTAGAGAAGTCGTAAGTACTAAAAATGTGGTTATAGAAGAAACAAATAAATACCAAACAAGGTATTTTAAAAATAAAAATAAGTTGCTTTTTGATTTTGAAGATTGTATAGGTGTTAAAACTGGCTTTACAGATAATGCTGGTAGATGCTTAGTAACTGCAACAGAAGATGATAATAGACAATTTATTTGTGTAGTTTTAAATTGCCCAGATATGTTTGAAGAAAGTTCAAGACTACTAACTTTAGCAAAAGAAAACTATAATTACCACAGTATTATTGATAAGCAGAAATGTATTGACACCATTAATGTTAAAAACGGAAAAACTTCAACAACAAATATATATGCAATTGAAAATTTTGGAGCTCTTCTTACTGATGAAGAATTTAATAATTTAAAAATTAAATATAATTACGAAAAAGAATATTCTGCACCAATTACACCTAAAGATATTTTAGGTTCAATTGAAGTTTTTATAGGTGAAGACTTGATTTTTTCTACCAATATATGTAGTATAGAGTATATAAAATCTCGTGCAACGCGTGATTTAATACAAGATATTATAGATAATTGGAGTTAGTAATTTGAGAATTAATAAGTTTTTAGCACTTGCAGGTATAGCATCTAGAAGAAAAGTTGAAAGTTTGATTACTGCAGGACAAATTAAAGTGAATAAAAAAGTTATGACAGAACTTGCTTATGATGTTAAAGAAAGTGATGTTGTGGAATATAATGGCGAAGTGGTTACTCTTGCTAATGAATATGTTTATTATATGCTAAACAAACCTAAAGGTTATGTTACAACTGTAAGCGATGAATTAAATAGAAAAACAGTTATGGATTTATTGCACAATATTAAAGAAAGAGTTTTTCCTATTGGAAGACTTGACTATAACACAGAAGGTTTGCTTTTGTTTACAAATGATGGCGAACTTGCAAACAGAATTATGAAGCCTAATTTTGAAATAGAAAAAACATATGTATGTGAAATAGAAGGCGAAATTAAAGAAAGCGAACTTGCAGTTTTGCGTGCTGGCGTTGTTATTGACGGCAAAAGATTAAACAAATGTAAAGCCAAATTAAAAGAATTTAAAAATAATAAATCTAAAATAGAGATAACTATTAATCAAGGATTAAATAGACAAGTTAGAAAAATGATGGAATTTATTGGCAAAACTGTTGTAAACTTAAAAAGAACTAAAATTGGCGAATTAAAAGTAGGCGGTTTAAGTAGGGGTGAAGTGCGAAAACTTAAAGACAATGAAATTCAATACCTTTACGCTTTGTGCGATTTAAGTGGTGTTGAACATTAAAAATGCATATCAGATTTTCTGATATGTTTTTTATTATAAAAAATATGCATATATATTTGTCTTTAAAAAATAAAAATGATATACTAATATAGTCAAAATAAGGAGTTATTTATGATTAATATCGCAATTGACGGGCCAAGTGCTTCTGGCAAAAGTTCTGTAAGCAGAGAGGTCGCAAAAAAACTGAGTTTGCTTCACTTGAACACTGGTGCAATTTATAGGGCGTTTGGATTATTTTCTTTAAGAAATAATATAGTAGGCAACCCAACTGATAAGCAACTAAAGTTTATTCTTAATAATGCAAATATCAGCGTAAAAATTATAGATGGAAAACAATATACTTTTATTGGCGAAGAAGATGTATCAAATATTTTGCAATCGCCAGATATTGCTGAACAATCTTCTTATTTATCACAAATAGAAGATATTAGGGTTAATGCAAGAAAAATTCAACGAAATATCGCTAAAAACTATGATGTACTAATTGAAGGCAGAGATATAGGGACTGTTATTATTCCTAATGCAGATTACAAATTTTATGTTACTGCAAGCGTTGAAGAGAGAGCAAAGAGGCGTTACAAACAACTTATTGAAAAAGGTCAACAGGCAAATTTGCAAGAAATTGCTAAGGGTATACAAGAAAGAGATTATAAGGATGAACACAGAACAAATAGTCCATTAAAAATTGCTAAAGACGCCTGCGTTGTAGACACAACAAATATGACTTTTGATGAAGTTGTTGACTATATTGTAAACAAAGTAAAGGAAAAGTAATATGTATTATTTAGCCAAAATTATTTTTTATTTGCCAATAAAATTATTTATGTGGTGTAAAATAAAAAATAAAGTAAAACTGCCCAAAAAGAAGGATGGTAATTTTATTTTAGTTTGTAACCATTTAAGCAACTGGGATGTTTTTTTACTAGTTGTAAACTTGCCATATAAAATTAGATTTATAGCAAAAAAAGAACTTATTAAATCTAAATTTTTAAAATGGTTCTTTAAACACGCAGGTGTAATTG
>CAVFEO010000073.1:3614-4873 GCA_963621425.1 bacterium
GTTGTTGATAGGGAAAACCCTTCAATAGAAAGTATGAAAGAAATGATTAGAGTGGTAAAAAATAACGAAATTCTCGGAATTTTTCCAGAAGGTTCAAGAAATAAAACTAAAAATCCGTTGTTAGAATTTAAACCGGGATTTGAAAAAATTGCTGAGAAAACTTCAACACCATTACTAGTTATTACAATTAATAAAAAACCAAGATTTTTTCACCTAACAACTATAGATATTATAGGATTATATAATTGTGAAAAAAATGTAGACAATATTAACATAATTAAACAGCAGATGACAAATTCAATACAAGGAGAAAACAAAAATGTTTAGTCAAGAAGAAATTGATAAATCTTTTAAAAGATACACAGTAAATAGTAAGATAGAAGGTGAAATTGTACTTATAAACGATAAGGGTTTTGTTGTAAATATTGGTGGCAAAAAAGATGCGTTTATATATAATGATGAACTTTTGAACAAAGAAAAATACGATATAGGCGATAAAATTACAGGCATTATTAAGGAACTACGCGACGAAAATGGATTTGTTAGAATATCTAACAAAGAATATGAATTTAATAAGCAAAATGAAGAAGTTTTTAACGCTTTAAGTATTGGTAAAATTATTGAAGTAAGACCGACTCTAGTTGTAAATGGTGGAATAATTGCTAAATATTTTAATTTTAATGTATTTATACCAATTTCTCATTTAGAAAATGCCCATAAAAAAGACCCCAAGTACTATATAAATAAATTGGTAAAAGTTATTGTTATTCAAATGGAAGTTGTTTCTAAAAAAATTGTTGCCTCAATTAAAAATTATCAGCAACAAGAACAAGAATTAATTGAAAACGATTTCTGGAATAAAATAGATAATTCGCCAATAGTTAAAGGTACAGTTAAAAAAATTACCTCTTTTGGTGCTTTTATTACCGTATTTGGAAAAGATTGTTTGTTACTAAATAAAGATGTTGGCTATTTTAATGAAACTGCTGAGCAAGTATTTAAAGTTGGAGATGAAAATGAATTCGTTGTTTTAAATACTGATAAAGCAAACCATAAAGTTCTTCTTGGCTTTAAACAATTAAAAGATGACCCAAGAATTAAGTTATATAAAAAATATGAAGTTGGCAAAAATTATAATGGGGAAGTAGTGAAGTTATTTAACTATGGCGCCGTTGTGCAACTTGAAGAAAATGTAACTGGTTTTTTACATATTTCTGATGCCGAATATGGACTTGTAAATATGCAAGAAGAATACAAAG
>CAVFEO010000074.1:0-4770 GCA_963621425.1 bacterium
AATAGTTAGCGTGTTTATATTAACACAATCGTCTTCGCTTTGTCAACACTTTTTTTAAATATTTTTTATCTTTTTTCCTATTTTTTTATCTCTTTCCTTACAACCTCGCCCGGCGTTTGTGCTTTATTCCTTTTCTTATCCCTTTTTATTCGTTTTTTGTGATGCTTCGCTTCCACTCAAAATGACATTTTCTGTCATACCGAGCGGGTGAAACAAGCCTAGTGTGTCTAGTAAAATTCACTCCACTCACTACCGTTCTGTCGGAATGACAAACAAAAAAAGAGCATATCTCTATGCTCTTTTTATTTTAAACTATTTATCAATTATGCAGCAGCGAACTCACCTGAATTGAATTCAGTATTGCTAAATGCAGCAGCAGCTTGTGTTCTTGTTAAGTTATCACTATTTTCACCTGCTTGAACAGCTAGAATAACAAAATCAAATGAAACAGTTACGCCTTGGAATAAGTTACCAAATTTTTCACCTGTAAATGTAAAGCCAGCAGTACCATCACTTAAATTTAAAGCTGTAGCGTCTACTGGTACAGCTGCTGCTGTAATACCATCATCTGATATTGCCCAAGAAGCATTATTAGTACCGGTAATAATATTTTTAAAGCCAGCAACAACAACATTTTGAACTGCAGTTTTCATGCTAGCAATTTCTTCATCTGTATATGAGTGATTATTATAATTAGAATTAGTTGTGCCCTCAGCAATTTCTGTATCACTTAATTTAAGTTTAATAGTAGTTGTAGGCACATCAAATTTTACCCAAATAGGTGTAGTTGAAGTATTAGTTATTGTACCTTGCATTCTAACTGTTTGCCCTGGCAAAACATTTGTTGTTTGTCCTGCAGCAATTGCTATTGCATTAGGACCTGAAGCATCTATATTTACTGTACCAAAAGTAAGTGATGCACTACCATCAATTCTATCTGTAAAGTAGGCATAAGTTACATTAAATGCAAGCAATGCAATTAATAATGAAGCAAGTACTGTAATTGCAATTACTCTGCGTTTTGTTGATTTTTTATTTTCCATCTATTTTTTTCTCCTTAAATAAAATTATTTTGCATATTATATTTGCGAATTTTAATATACATTGTTATTTTGCAATATACGATAAAAATAGTCAAAGAATTTTTAAAAAATTTAAAAAAAGAAAAAATTTTTTTTATCTTTTAAGCCTTATTTTATTAGTTTTTATACAAATTGTTTACAAATGTATATTTTTGATGAGTTTATTCACATTATTATGATGTGCAATATATAATGAAGTATACCAAAGAAAAAACAAAATTATACAAAAGATGACAATATATAGGCAAACTAAAGCATAATGCAGTAATTACATAAGAAGTGAACTAAACAAAATGCAAAAAGACAAAATAAAGGAGAAAAGCAAACGATGAGCGGTTTATTTAATAACGGCAACGGCGGTTGTGGCGGTGGTTTTAAACTTTTTAACCACAATAACGGGTGCAACGGCGGTTGTGATGACGCGCCAAACCACAATAGCGGTTTTTGCGGAATGGATTGTTGCTCTATAATATTAATTTTATTGCTTTTAACAAATTGCTGTGGCTGTGAAATTGATTGGTGCAACATAATTGTATTATACTTACTTTTAAGTATGTGCTAAAAAAAGATGGGCTTGTTTGCTCATCTTTTTTTGTTCTTAGCATTTTTTATTGATTAAATCTATTTTATTTTACTTTCTACAAAAGCAATGACCTCATCAATTTTCATACGCTTTTGCTCCATTGTATCTCTATCACGCAATGTAACTGTGCCATCTTTTTCTGTATCAAAATCTATTGTTACGCAATAAGGCGTACCAACTTCATCTTGCCTACGATAACGCTTACCAATTGAACCAGCCTCGTCATAAGTGCAGTAAAAATGTTTAGAAAGTTCATTAAACACTTCGTTTGCCTTATCACTTAAATTCTTTTGAAGAGGAAGAACGGCAACTTTATGGCACGCAAGGCGAGGATGCAAATGCATTACAACACGAGTATCTCCGCCATCTAATACTTGCTCATCATAAGCATCACAAAGAACGGCAAGCATCAACCTACCTGCACCAATTGAGTACTCAATTACTGTTGGCAAAAATTTTTCGCCAGTAATTGGGTCTGTATACATCATACTCTTGCCACTATATTCACTATGACGAGATAAGTCCCATGTACCACGGTGATGAATACCATTAAGTTCGCTCCAACCCATTGGATAATTGTATTGAATGTCGCAAGCACATTTAGCATAGTGTGCTAGTTTGTCGTGATCTTTATAACGCAAGTTTTCTGGCTTTAAACCTATAGATATTAAAAAATCCCACGCTTTCTTTTTATACTCTTCATAAAACTTAATACTATCTTCATCTCGGCAGAACCATTGATGTTCCATTTGTTCAAACTCTATTGTACGGAAAATAAAGTTGCCTGGTGTAATTTCGTTACGGAAGGCTTTACCAATTTGGGCAATACCAAAAGGAACTTTTGCACGCATTGTGCGTTGCACATTTAAAAAGTTGATAAATTCACCTTGAGCGGTTTCTGGACGAAGATAAACAACATCTTTATTGCCTTCTATTGTGCCACGGCTTGTTTCAAACATTAATTTAAATTGTCTAATTGGGGTAAAATTCTTTTTACCGCAGTTTGGGCACTTAATGTCGTGCTCCTCAACAAACTTTTGCATTTCTTCTTCTGTCATTTTATCTGGGTTAACATCAAGGTTGTGCTTTTTTGCATAATCTTCTATTAAATTATCTGCCCTATGTCTTGTTTTACATTCCTTACAATCCATTTTAGGGTCTGAAAAACTTGCGGTGTGTCCACTTGCTTCCCAAACTTTTGGATTCATAAGAATACTAGCATCTACGCCATATGTTGAGCGATTTTTATAAACAATAAAATCCCACCAAGCACGCTTGATGTTGTTTAGTATTTCTAAACCAATTGGGCCATAATCCCAAGTGTTGCCTAACCCATCATAAATTTCGCTACCTTGAAAAATTAAACCTCTACTTTTGCATAAATTGCTTATTTTATCCATTGTTACCATAATCAAAAAATCTCCTTAAAAAAACTTTTATTTTGCAAAAAAGGCGCTCTATACCCTTTTTGCTAGGTATAGGGACGCCTTATAAAAGAAAGTCGCGGTTCCACCCTACTTATGTGAAAAAAATTTTTCACATCTCTTTTACAACTTTACGCAAGTTTATTACGAGTGCCATTTTAGCACCGGCTCACAGTTCGCCACACTGGTCAACGCTTTATGTGCATATTGTAACACGCTAAAAAAGCATTGTCAAGTATTTTGCGCTTGACAATGTGAGTTTTTTTTTGTAGAATTAAAGCACAAAATTATAAGGATAATATAATAATGAATAAAAATTTTAGTTTTGAAGAAACTCATATATGTAGCCAAAGCGGTGCAAGAACTGGCGTTTTTACAACCCCACACGGCAAAATACAAACACCTATTTTTATGCCAGTAGGAACACAAGCAACAGTTAAAAGCCTAACCCCTGACGAATTAAAAGAATTAGGAGCACAAATAATTTTATCTAATACATATCACCTTTTTTTAAGACCTGGGCATGAAATTGTTAAAAAAGCAGGTGGCTTACATAATTTTATGCGTTGGGATAAGCCAATTTTAACCGATAGCGGAGGCTTTCAAGTATTTTCACTTTCTGGACTAAGAAAACTAACAGAAGAAGGCGTTGAATTTAAATCTCACCTTAATGGCGAAAAATTCTTTTTTACGCCTGAATATTGTATGGAAGTACAAAACGCCCTTGGTGCTGATATTATAATGGCTCTTGACCACTGCAGTGAATATGGAATGAAAAAAGAAGACGCAAAACAAAGTATGGAACTAACATTAAGGTGGTTAGAGCGATGCTACAACGCACAAAAAAATGAAAAACAAATGCTGTTCCCTATTGTGCAGGGAAACTTTTACCCAGAACTTAGAATTGAAAGTATTAAACGCAGTTTGCCTTATGCTAAATGCGGAATTGCTATTGGCGGACTAAGCATTGGCGAGCCAAAAGATAAAATGCTTGAAATATTTGATGTTTTACAACCTTACTTACCAAAAGAAATGCCAAGATATGCTATGGGAATTGGCACGCCTGAAGATTTGGTTGAGGGTGTTTTACGCGGGGTTGATATGTTTGATTGCGTTCTTGCAACCCGCATTGCGAGAAATGGTACAGCTTTTTCTAGAAGTGGCAAAATTGTTGTTAGAAATGGAAAATTTAAAGAAGATTTTAATGTGTTAGAAGATGATTGCGATTGTTATACTTGTAAAAATAAATTTACAAGAGCGTACTTAAGACACTTGATTAACACTAACGAAATACTAGGTGCAAGGCTTATATCTATACACAATTTACACTTTTTGCTAAAACTTATGAGCGATATTAGAGAAGCAATTAATAATGATAGGTTTTTAGATTTTAGAAAAGAATTTTACGCAAAATATTCTAATGGTGTTATGCCACCAATGAACGCACTAAATGTGGCTAAAGGAATTAATTAAGCGGTTAAAAACTTTTATAATTTTAATTTTTATTTAAAAAAATAAAATAAGGCAATTTGCCTTATTTTATTTTTCTTTGTCAATATTTTTAAGTTTTTTCCTCTCTTTTTTAGCAAACAATAAATTCTGCAAAACTGTAGATAAGTCACTTGTTTTTAAATTAAAAGATAAAATATCTTGTGCTTTTTTATTTTGCCCTTCGTTAATG
>CAVFEO010000075.1:0-4725 GCA_963621425.1 bacterium
GTATATGGTAATTTATTATTTATTCTTTATTACTATTATCATCGGCTTCCATTGTTAAAATATTTTCTTCATCTTGCAAAAATTCAGGGACGCCATCTTCATTTTCATCATTTTCTTCGCTTGCTATATCAAATTGCCTATATAAACTGTTATTTTCTCTATGAACAACTTTAATTCTTTCTAAAACAGATTCATATGAAGGCAAATCTTGTAATGATTGCAATTCAAATCTTTTTAAGAATTCATCAGTTGTACCATATAAATAAGGCAAACCAACAGCATCTTTTCTGCCAACAATATCAATTAGTTTTTTATCTAATAGCAACTGAATGGAATAATCACTGCTTACCCCGCCACGAATTTGGTCAATTTCAAGTTTGGTTATTGGTTGCTTATATGCAATAATCGCCATAACCTCCATTGCTTTTTTAGTAAGTTGTTTTTCTCTTATTTTTTGTAATACAGTAGAAATGCAATCAGCATAATTTGGGTTTGAAGATAATTGAATTTTGCTGTTATAAGTTATTAAGTAAATTCCACATTCACCACTATATTTTTCTTTAAGGCGTTCTATTGCTTTGTTTAATTGATTTTCTGTTATGTCTAGTTTTTCAATTAATTCTTTTTTTTCTACTCCAAATCCTGCAGAAAACAAAATACTAGCAATAACTTCATCTAATTCTTTATTTTTTAGTTCTTCAATCATATGTAACTCCTATTTATACTCATCAGAGTTTTGCGAAATTTCAGCGTTTTCTGATAGCGGATTATAAGAAATATTTATATCTTCTCCTGTACCTGTTTGCTCAACAGTAACAGTGTGCATTTTGCATAGTTCAAGCAAAGCTAAAAAAACTGTAATAACTTCACTTTTAGTAAAATCATCTTCAAAAAGAGAACTAAATTTGCAATGCCTTTGACTTTTAAGTTTACTTGATATTGAACTTATTTTCTCTGCAACTGTAAACCTATCTTTAGGGATTTCTTTTTCAACAATTTTATCTCTTTCTTTTTCGCTTAATCTAGCAAGCATTTTTGCAAAGGCTTCAAGCATATCTTCCATATGCATATCGCCAAGCACATCTTTGTATTCCGTTGCAATTTTATCAGGCTCTTTGTAATAAAAATTTGTGTTTTCAATGCATTCTAATTCATCTGCTGCTTCCTTAATAATTTCATATTCTTTTAGCATTAATTTAATTAAATATTCAGAATCTTCTTCATCTTCAATATCATCGGCGTCTTTTGGAAGTAACATTTTGGTTTTAATTTCAAGTAAAATTGCAACAACTTGAATAAATTTAGAAGCCTCTTCAATATCTAACTCTGGCATGTTTTTCATATGTTCTATATATTGTTCAGTTAGTTCGCCAAGCTTTACTTCTTCTATACTTAATTTAGATTCTTTAATTAAATCATAAAGTAGTTCAATTGGCCCTTGATAGTTTTCTAAAACGAACTCATAGTCATCTTCTGTGTTAAATTGAAAATTTTCCATTTAGAATTCCTCGACTATAGAATTAATTGCCACAATTGAATTAGCGGACTTAATATATATAATTGCATTACATTTACAAGCAAACCAAATAACCCTGTTAGTAATAGTATAAGCATAATTAATATGCCCCATCTAAACATAAATAGCAAAAACTTATTGTTTGGTTTTAATACTAAAGATAGAACCATAAACATATCTAATGGATAGATTGGTAATAAGTGGAATACAAAGAATACAAAGTTAATTATCATCATAAAAGAACAAAATTCTTGCAAGAATATTGCAAATGAACTTTCTGATGTGATAAGAAGTGATAGTGCAAAGAAAAACGAAAATATAATACTTGTTATTAAGTTACCAATAATACCTGATAATGCGACCTTAATTGCACCTTTTCTCCCTTGCTTAAATTGTATTGGATTCATAGGTACAGGTTTAGACCAACCAAAGCCAAACAAAATTAAAAATATCATACCAAATGTGCTTATATGTCTAAACGGATTTAATGAAAGCATACCATAAGCTTTAGCTGTCATATCTCCTTGTCTATAAGCGGTAAAAGCTTGAAAGAAATTATGCAAAGATAGTGTTAAAAGTATAGCAACAACATATGCTAGAAAAATTATTAAAGATAATGGCCATGGTTGACTGTAAAATATGTTAAAAAGCATAATAACTCCTTTTAAGTATAAATAGTTATATAATAAAATAACATAATTGCAATTCAAAAGCAAACATTTTTAGTACTTTAAGACATTGCGAATATATACTTATTGTAAATTACATACAAAAATATAGATTCCAAAATCATAAAAATGACAAATAAAACAACTATTGCGCAAATTGGCATTTTTATTTGTTTTACAATATCGTTAAAACAGATTGTGTTATATTTTTTGCTTATTTTAAATCTAAATAGTGCAACAAGTGCAAGCATTACAATTGATAAAAGATATATAAAATAGCAAGGTAGGCATACTAAAAAAACATATACTAGACCTACTGTTGATAGATTATAAACCAAAATCATAAAATTAAAAGAAAAGGAATATGCATCTGCAAATATTACTACAAAAATAATTGGAATTATTGCAAAATGAAAGCATAAGAATATCAACAAAAACGGAATAAGCATAATTAGTAATCTGTTAAAGTAAAAAGTATATATAGGCCACTTCCCCTTTGACGCATTTGTAAAACAATTATCTGTAATATCTTCTAAATCAATATCGCTTTTTAATTGTTTAACATTTTCAAAACCAAAGGCAATCCCCAATGCTGTAACAATTATAAGCAAAGCAAAAAACATTTTATTTTCTTTAATAAAATTTAGTAGATTTTTTACCAAATTTTTAACAAAAAAAAGCATATTTAAATATATGCTTAATTATTGCTTTAATTCTCTATTGTTCAAGCATCCAATCTAGATATACTCCAAATCCTTTGGTTGGATCATTAACAAACACATGAGTAACTGCTCCTACAATTTTATTATCTTGCACAATAGGGCTACCACTCATACCTTGAATTATGCCACCAGTTTTAGATAGCAATTCTTTATCTGTTACACGCAATACCATACTTTTTTGATTGCTTTTTGTTTGATAATTAGTTTTTATAATTTCAATTTCATATTTTTTAACTTCATCATCATTTAGTTGACAATATATATATGCTTTGCCAGGTTTGACGCTTAATCTTCCACCCGCTTCAATTTCTATTCCATCTTTATACATACAGTTGTTATTTACAATTCCAAACACACCATATTCGTTATTTTTATCAACAACTCCTTCTTCTAAAGCGCCGGGTTTAAACATTGCTTTAATTTCGCCGGCATTACCGCGTTGACCTTTTGTTATACCTAAAACTTCACACGGATACAGCGCCCCACTAGAAACTTGCATAACATCTTTTTGACCATTTTCACTTAGTCCGTGACCAAGTGCTCCAAATCTGTTATTTTTGGTAATATAAGTTAAAGTCCCTATGCCTGTTGCGTTTTCTCTAACCCATAAGCCAAGTCTATAAGAATTTGTGGATGCGTCATATACTGGGTAGATGTTGCTATTTAATTTTTTTCCATCACTAATGTATTCAATGTTTAACGCTTCACCAGAATAGTTTTTATTGCTAAAAAATGCATCTATATCTTTGGATGATGCTATTGCATAATCATTAATTTTTGTAACAATATCTCCAATTTTTATGCCAGTATTTTCAAAAGGATAAACAATTCCAGAATCGTTCTTAATTCCACCAAATCCAACAATTGTAACGCCTTTATTTTCTATATAAATGCCAACAGTATCACCGCACAAGTACAGATTTGTGTTAATAACACTTACTGGTATGGTACGAACTTTTATAAAACCAAATAGGTTTAAATCTATATTTGATTTAACTATGTCATTAGAATTGCTTGCACTCGTATTTATTGCGATATCATTATAATTTACACCCATATAATCTTTAAAACTATATTCGCCAATTGAATCTAGCTCATCAATAGTAACAAGCATATTATCATCAAAACTTTTAATTGATTCTAAAGATAAAATAATACCGCCAATAAAAAAACAAATTAAAATAAAAAAAATGAATTGTAAACTAATTTTCTTTTGCATATAAACCTCTTATAGTTAGTTTATATCACCTAAAAAGTTTTATTCATTTTTTTTAATACAATAATTTCCAATTTTATTTTTCGGAATTTTTAAATTCCTTTGCTTTTTCAATTAGTTCCTGTGCTAGTTTTATATTAGTTTCGCTAACTTCGCCATTACCACTAACTCTAGACACTTCTTTTAATAAATCTTCACCGCTAATTTGTTTAATAAAGCTTTGAGTTTGGTCATCAACAATATGTTTTTCAACTAAATAATTATTCTTTGCCATACTAATTATTTGAGGTAAGTGGCTTATTGATACAATTTGACATTCTTTGCTAATTTTATGTAGTTTAATTGCTAGTTGCTGACCAATTGAACCACTAATACCCGCATCTATTTCATCAAAGACTAATAAGTCTTTTTTATCAAATTCATGCGCTACATTTTTGTATGCTAACATAAATCTGCTAAGTTCTCCGCCAGAAATGATTTTATTTAAAGGTTTTAAATCTTGCCCTCGATTGGCAGAAAATATAAATTCCACATTATCTTGCCCGTCTTTATTAAAAGGTAAATCATTGATTGAAACATAGTTTTTAAAATTAACTTCAAACC
>CAVFEO010000076.1:0-4526 GCA_963621425.1 bacterium
AAAAATTAAACCCTTGCATACATTTTTAGTTGATATTGCTTGTTCGGAATTTCTAATTGTCCAAAGTAGCAAATTTCCTTTAGATTTTTTTAATACCTTTTTATTAACTTCATCATATTGGCAAGAAATATATGTTGCCTTGCTGTAATTGTAAAGCACTAAACTATATATCAATTCTCGCATAAACTTTGGAAAGCTTTTATCGCCTTCCCATGTTTTTGAACATAGGTACACTAAAGTTACTTGAGGCATTAACTTATGTAAATATCTTAAAAATAGTGGGTTATTAGATTGCACTGCATATTCACCAGTGTAGTTTTTAATTGTTTCGTAAAAAATTTTAGCCACTCTTTTATATTCAAATACGCATTTAACTTCAATAAGCATAGGAACTTTGCCCGCGTTTTCATCTAATACGCTTTTAAGTGATGGAATAGTGTAGTTAGTGCCAAGTATTTTATAATTATCAAATTCGTTAGAATAAATTTCACTAAAATCTCGTTTTGCTCCGCATAATCTTTCTAAATCTGGGTCGTGCAAAATTCCCAGCACATTATCTTTTGTTATTCTAACATCAAATTCAAAAGCAAAGCCATGTTCAATAGCGTTTATAAAAGCACCCATTGTGTTTTCTGGAAATTCATCATTGTGTAGCCCTCTGTGTGCGATATAAGCACCATCTAAAAATTTATCAGACATATAATATCCTCCAAAAATAAAATAGCACCAAAAAAAAGTTTTATCAAGCAAAACAATGGTTTTGTTTATTTTATGTTTGACATTGCTAAAATAAAATAATATAATAACTTAATTAATATTTTAAATATAGAGGCTTTTAAATGATAAATTTATCATCAAGTGATGAAAGAATTAAAAAACTTATAAAAAAAGATTATGATGAGTGTCATATTGCAGTTGATGACCTTTTTACGCTTTCACTAAAAAAATGCAAGCAATCAAAGGTAATGTACACTGTTATTTGTGAGGAACTTGTTTTTAGCAAGCAAGCAAAAGAATTGGCTGATTTTTATGGCAAAGTTGCACCAATATACGCTGTATCTAAAAAAGTGTATGATAGGTTATGCGAAAAAGGGAATACTTCTGGCATAGTTGTTTACACACAAATTGAACAGTTAGATAAAAAGGATTTATCTAAATTGCAAAATATCCTTGTTTGTGATGGAATAGAGATTTCTGGCAACATAGGTACAATTTTTAGAACGGCAGATGCTACTAAAATAGACGCAATTATTTTTACAAATTTGCGTGCAAAAGTGTATGATGATAAGGTGTTGCACGCTAGCCGTGGTATGATTTTTGAAGTTCCGTTCGCAATAATGGATTTAAAAGATGTTCAGCAATTTTTAAAGCAAAATGGTTTTACAAGTGTTCTGTGCGAACCAGAACAAGGGGTGGATTACAAACAATTTGAATACAAAGGTAAAAAGGCTTACATTGTTGGTTCAGAACGCTTTGGGGCAGATAAATCTTGGTTCAAGCAAGAAAATGTGGAATTTTTAAAAATCCCTATGGATGGCGTTATGGATTCGCTAAATGTAGGCGTGGCGGCATCGCTAATAATGTACGAGGTTAGATATGGAAAAGGAACAAAATAGATTACAGCATATTAGAAATTTTTGCATAGTTGCGCACATAGACCATGGCAAAAGCACGCTTGCAGATAGGCTTATTGAATTAACAGGAACAGTGCAAAAGCGCGATATGGAAGAGCAACTTCTTGATAGTATGGATATAGAGCGTGAGCGTGGTATTACAATAAAACTTACGCCAACTAAAATGAAGTATAACTACAAAGGCGAAGAGTATGAACTAAATTTAATTGATACACCAGGACATGTGGATTTTACTTATGAAGTTTCGCGTTCGCTTGCGTGTTGCGAAGGTGCTATTTTAATAGTTGATGCAACACAAGGGGTAGAGGCACAAACTCTTGCAAATGTGTACCTTGCACTTGATAATAACTTAGAAATATTGCCAGTTATAAACAAAGTGGATTTGCCAAGTGCCAGAGTTGATGAAACAATAAAAGAAATTGAAGATATAATTGGAATACCTGCACAAGATGCTCCAAGAATTTCTGCAAAAACCGGTTTAAATGTTGAGCAAGTTCTAGCGCAGATTATAGAAAAAATACCAGCACCTAAGGGCGAAAGCGATGGCGAGTTAAAGGCTCTTATTTTTGATAGTTACTATGATAATTACAAAGGTGCTGTTTGTATGGTGCGTATTATGCAAGGAAAAGTTAAAAAGGGCGATGAAATTTATATGTGTGGCTCTAAAAAAACTTTTGAGGTTGTGGAAGTAGGCGTTTTTTGTCCTAAGCCAAACGAAGTTGATATTTTGCAAACGGGTGAAGTTGGTTACATTTGTGCAAGTATTAAAAATGTTAGCGATTGCAGGGTTGGCGATACAATTACTTTTGCAAGTTCTAAAGATATAGATCCTTTGCCAGGTTATAAAGAAGTTCAACCTGTTGTGTTTTCAGGAATATATCCAGTTGATGGCGGTAAATTTAATGATTTAAAAGACGCTTTAGAAAAACTAAAACTTTCAGATGCTTCTCTTACTTTCCAGCAAGAAATAAGCGTTGCACTTGGCTATGGCTTTAGATGTGGTTTTTTAGGCCTTTTGCATTTAGAGATTATAACTGAAAGGTTAGAGCGTGAGTTTGGGCTTGATATTATTACAACAGCGCCAGGCGTAAGTTACAAGGTTAAAAAGGTTAGCGGGGAAGAACTTGAAGTTTCTAACCCATACAACATGCCGCCACCTGCAGAAATTGCTTCTTGGGAAGAACCTATTGTTAAAATGGAAATTTACACTCCGCCAGAATATGTTGGTGCGGTTATGAATTTGTGCCAAGAGAGGCGTGGAGAATATAAAGATATGCAATACTTAGACGAAAAGCGTGTTAAACTTGATTATGTTATTCCTCTAAATGAAATTGTGTATAACTTTTTTGATACGCTAAAAAGCAAAACTCGCGGTTATGCTAGCCTAGATTATCAAATGGCGGGATATAAGCAAAGTTCACTTGTAAGGGTGGATATTTTGCTTAATGGCGAAATGTGTGATGCGCTATCTCTAATAGTTCATAAAGATGAAGCGTACATTCGTGGTAAGGCAATTGTAGAAAAATTAAAAGAGGTTATTCCAAGGCAACTTTTTGAAGTGCCTATTCAAGCATGTATTGGCGCAAAAGTTATTGCAAGAGAAACCGTTAAGGCGTATAGAAAAGATGTGCTTGCAAAGTGCTACGGTGGTGATATTACAAGAAAACGCAAACTACTAGAAAAACAAAAGGAAGGCAAAAAGAGAATGAGGCAAGTTGGTAATGTAGAAGTGCCATCTGATGCGTTCATTACTATTTTGAAGATATAATGAAAAATTTAGGTGTTTATGTACATATCCCATTTTGTGCCAAAAAGTGTGCATATTGCGATTTCGTTTCTTATGCTGGTTGTGAAGATAAGTTTGCCTGCTATGTAGATGCATTATGTAAAGAAATAAAAATGCGTGCAAGTATAGATTATGTTGTAGATTCTATTTTCTTTGGTGGCGGTACACCAAGTTTGATTGATGCAGATTTAATTGAAAAAATAATGCATTGTATAAAAGAAAATTTTAATGTTTCACAAAGCGCAGAAATCACAATAGAAGTTAATCCTAATTCTGTAACAGAAGAAAAGCTAACAAAGTACCTTAGCATTGGCATTAACAGAATAAGTGTTGGGGTGCAAAGTTTGAATAATGCAAGTTTAAAAGTACTTGGTAGGCTTCATAATGCAAAACAAGCCATAAAAACACTAAAAATGATAAAAGATGTTGGTTTTACTAACATTAGTGCAGATTTAATGCTTGGTATTCCGCATTTAAAGCAATTAGATATAGCAGCAGAAATTGCCAAATTATCAAAGTATTGCACGCATATTTCTGCGTATTCTTTAATATTAGAAGAAAATACACCGCTATATAAAAGCGTGGAACAAAAAGTGCTTAAATTGCCAAGTGAAGAGGCGAGTTTAAAGCAATATAATTATGCTTGTAAAAAGTTGAATAAATACGGTTTTTATAGATATGAAGTGTCTAATTTTTGCAAAAAAGGTTTTGAAAGCAAGCATAATTTAAAATATTGGCAAATGCAAGAATATATTGGCTTTGGCATAGCAAGTCATTCTTTTATGAGTGGGGAAAGAATAGAAAACCCTGCAAGTTTTTCAAAATATTGTAAATATGTAGATGGATTCGAGCAAAATAAAAAAGAAATAATTAGCAAAAAGCAATTAAAAGAAGAATACATAATGTTGCAATTACGCACGGCAAAAGGCTTAAATATAAAAGAATTTAACAGCGTTTTTGATTGTGATTTTTTGCGTGATAAACAAAATATTATTAATAAATTTAAACTTGCGAAACTAATTGAAGAAAACAATGGCTTTTTGCGTGCAACAAATAGTGGTTTTTGCGTTCTAAACCAAATAATTATTCAGTTAATAGACTAGTTG
>CAVFEO010000077.1:0-3953 GCA_963621425.1 bacterium
CTTATGCAAAAAATAGTTTAATATTGCAAGATTTAGATAATAATAAGTTTAATCGTTTAGCAAATGAAAAAGATTTAGAAAATGAAGAGATTATTAAATCTTTGGCAAAATGGTACAAAATTTTGCACAAAAAAGGTAAAAATGTAGATAAATCAAAGTATTATTGTGAATACAACTTAATAACAAGCAAAAATTTGAAAATGTTGCAAAACATTTTAAGCGAACAATGTTATAATTTATTGCAAAAAAGTATGTTAAATTTAAACAAACTTAAATGTTCACTTAATTATACAATAACTTATAATGATTTTGCTTTAGAAAACATGGCTATTTGTAACAAAAGGGCAATTATGTTTGACTACAATTTGGCTGGTAAAGGCACTGAATATGCAGATGTTCAAAATGTTTGTGCTATGTTATCAAAAGAAATGCAAGATGTTTTTATAAGTGCTTATTATGGCAAAAACCCAATTCCGACAAAAGAAATTGAGGCTCATTATATATTAGGCACGCTTTCTTCTTTAATATTAGCATGCTATAAGACTATTTTCCCTAAGTGGGCAAATGTACTTGTTAATAAAGTAAATAGTGCAGAGTTTATGGAAAAATTAGCAAAATTATAGTGTAAAACCCATAAAAACATATAAGGTATTGAAATTTTGTTAAATTTGTGCTATAATATTAGATAGGTAACAAAATGTTATCTTTTATGGGGGCGTTTTGGCTTTGACGGGTAGGCGTAAGTGATGCGGTTGTATGCAGGCAGAGTTGTCTGGCTTAAACAACAACAAAAAAATAAACGCAGAAAATAATAGCTACTCTACAATGAGTGGCACTTATGCATTAGCTGCCTAATTAGGTTCAGCAGGTTTACTTTAACTTTGCCTTATTGGTTAACTTAAACTTCAAATTAAATAGGGCGTGGCAAAAATGCTTTTGCGCTTTTTGCTCACTAATAGCAAATTAAGAGTAAACTGTTTGTTTGTGGAAAAGTTTACTACAAAAATCAAACACAAACTAAGCATATAGTAACCGCTCGTTTAACTATTCGGACGCGGGTTCAACTCCCGCCGTCTCCACCAAAAAATAAAAGGCTTAGATTAACTAAGCCTTTTTTGCTTGACAGAATTTGTGTATAAGTGTTACAATGTAAGAATAGTAAGAAAAGTAAGGAGAGGGAAATGAAAGATATTCAACAAGACAGATTTATTGTTAGTGTTAAGGTTGGGCCAAAAGGTCAAATAACCATACCAAAAGAGGCGAGAGAAATGTTTGATATTAAAGAGGGCGAAACGCTTATGGTAATGGGCGATAAAACTAGAGGTCTTGCACTTGTAAAAGCAGATTCTTTTTATACTTTATTTGGGGGAGTGAATAATGGTGGCAATAAAGATAGATAATTTAAGAAAAGAATATAAAGATGTAGTTGCAGTAAGCAATTTAAATTTAGAGATACAAGATGGCGAATTGTTTGCTCTTTTAGGGGTTAATGGCGCAGGTAAAACAACGGCAATTAAAATGCTTGCAACACTAACCGCACCAACAAGCGGTGATGCGCTTATTATGGGTAATTCAATTACAAAAGATAAAGAAAAGGTTAAAGAATTAATAGATATTTCCATGCAAGAAACCGCCATTGCAAGAAAGTTAACTGTTGCAGAAAACATTGAGTTCTATGCTAGTTTGTGTGGACAAAGCAAACAAGAAATAGAAGAAGTTAAACAATTTATTTACAAAACTTTTGGGCTTGATGCTGTGGCTAACAAAATTGCAAGCAAACTTTCTGGCGGTTGGCAACGCAAACTATCTATTGCGCTTGCACTAGTATCGCATCCAAAAGTGCTATTTTTAGATGAACCTACGCTTGGGCTTGATGTTATAGCAAGGCGTGAACTTTGGAACACAATTTTAGAATTAAAAAAGGATATGACAATTATTCTTACTACGCACTATATGGAAGAGGCAGAAGCACTTTCTGATAGAATTGGCGTAATGAAAGATGGCATTTTGTTGTTTGTTGGCACAAAGCAAGAGATGTTTGCTCAAACTGGAAAAAATAGTGTGGAAGATGCATTTATACAAATTATTACAAAAGGAGGGCAAGATAATGCGTAAAAGTTTAGCAAGAATTGGCGCACTAACAAAGCGCAATTTAAAAGAAATTATCCGCGACCCGCTATCGCTTGTTTTTACAATAGCATTGCCACTTGTAATGGAAGTGTTGTTTTATTTTATTTTTCATAATATGACGGCGCAATTTGAAATGAAATATTTAGCGCCAGGGATTGTTGTGTTTTCGCAATCGTTTATCACGCTGTTTATTGGTTTATTAATATCTATGGATAGAAGCTCTTCGTTTTTAACAAGGCTTTATGTATCAGAAGCAAAATCTCACGAATTTATTTTTGCATATATTTTTGCCACTCTTCCTATAATAGTGCTTCAAACTGTGCTATTTTTTCTTGTTGGCGGAATAATAGATTCTTCTATTTTTGGGCTTGGTATGTTATGGTGTATTTTGCTTAGCATAGTAAGCGCACTATTCTTTATTTCACTTGGCATACTTATTGGCTCTTTGTGTGGCGAAAAATCTATTGGCGGAGTGGCATCAATTGTAATTGTGTGCCAGTCTGTGCTTTCTGGAATGTGGTTCCCAATAGATGGGCTTGATGGCGGAATGGTAACATTTATGCAGTGTTTGCCATTTAAGCGCGCAACAGATTTAATGCAAAACGCATTAAACGGAATTGGCGATGCATTTAGTGATTTTTGGTTGCCACTTATAATTGTTTGTGCCTATGCGGTTGTGGCTTTAGTTCTTGCAATACTAGCATTTAGGTCAAAAATGAAGGCGAAATAGAAAAGGTAGATATTAATTTGACAAATATTTTTGCATTTAGTACACTTTTTATAGTTAAAACAAAGGAAGGTATTGTGTTATGGGTTGGGCGTCAGTTGCGCTTAAAAAGGCAAGAGAAGAAAACTTAAAAGAAGAAAAGAAATATCCTGTTGCTTCTAGCACTAAAGAAAAAAGCGAAGGAAAAGAAAAAGTAGAAACATATTTTAAAGATAAATTTGTAACGCTAAATAACGGCGCTAAAATGCCAAGCATTATTTTTGGTACTTGGCGTATGTGGTATAGAAAAGATGCTGGTTATGCTCCAGTTTTAAGTGCAATTAAAAATGGTTGTAGGGCAATAGATACTGCACAAGCATACAATACAGAAGTTGGTGTTGGTAAGGCCGTTAAAGATAGTGGTGTAGTACGCAAAGATATATTTTTATCAACCAAATTCGACCCAGATGTTGTTAAGGATTATGCTTCTGCAAAATCGGCATTTAGCAAATCAATTAAAAACTTGCAAACAGATTATATTGATATTATGTATATTCATGCACCCAGCAGTTGGGATAGAACTAAAAAGCATGATAATGTTGGCATTTATAAATTGCTAGAAGAAAAAGTTAAATCTGGCGAAATTCGTGGTATAGGTATTTCAAACTTTAGTGCAAAAGAACTAGAAGAAGTGCTTGCTAGCGCAACAATTATGCCGGCAGTTGTTCAACTTCCGGGCGCAATAGGTTATAAAGAAGAAACTGAACTTATTGAACTTTGCAAAAAACATAAAATAACAATTGTGCCTTATTCGCCACTTGCAAGCGGTTACTTACTTGATGAACCAATTGTTCAAAAAGTTGCAGAAGTTAAAGGCGTTACAAGGGCTCAAGCGTGCCTTGCATTTGCTGGACAAAAATATGGTTGCTTTGTGTTTGGTTCAGAAAATAAAAAACATATAAAAGAAAACTTGCAAACTAAAGATAATGTTTTCTCGCTTGAAGATATTGCTAAAATAGATTCCATTGATAAAGATGTTAGAATGTGGGATTATAAAAAAATGTGGATTAAAGACTTACGCGAAAGCGAAGGAAAAGATAAAGAAGCCGAGCAAGAG
>CAVFEO010000077.1:4001-4440 GCA_963621425.1 bacterium
AGCAAGAGAGATTATAAAAAAAAAACACTTTATGATATTAATCATAAAGTGTTTTTTTATTGTTCTAAATTTTTTTCTAAAAAGTTTGCTTTAATATCGTCACCGCGCATACGCAAAAGTTCAACCTGAAAAAGTGCAAACTTCTTTAAAAATATATTATCGTGGTAGTCAATTATAAAAAACTCTGGTTGTTTTGTAAGTGTAAGCAAATAAGAAAGTTGACTTTTTGCCTCTTTATTAATAATTTCTGCAATTTGCTTTTCGTTATTTATTTGCAATTTATTATTTTGCCAAAATATTGCATCCCAATAATCTAAATTTAAGTTGTAAAGTAAGTTCATTTCTTTTTTTCTATTATCAATTGCTAATTCCATAAAAAACTCGTTTATTCGTTTAGTAATTTTTCTTTTATTTTGCTTAATTTGTTTTTAATTGTATC
>CAVFEO010000078.1:0-1361 GCA_963621425.1 bacterium
GCTTAGTGTTATACTAATTTACACAAGGAGAAAAGAGTTAATGGATTTAAGAAAAGTTAATAGTTTAGTAAAAACTATGCCACTTGAAATTACTAAAGCAAAATTTTATATAGATGAAGACGACAATGATTATGGGGCGGAAATTGAAGACCCTGTTAATGTAGTGGAAAATATTAGGCAAGATAAAATTAAACAATTATTTACAGTATTAGGTAGTGTGAAAACCAATGACTATTGGCTGGATAAAATAGTTTATATAAATTTTAATTATTTTAAACAAGCAGATGAAGAATATGAAATAGTGGGCGAAGAGTATGAGGCTGGTGGCTATTTTGTTGAAAATACTTATGATGACACTTTAAGAACAAGAAATGTCATAAAAGCACAAATTGTAAAAACTAACAATGATAATAGAGAATTGTTTGAAATGTGGAAAATGTTTGGTGTGGGACCAAACATAGGGTTTGAAGATTTTATTGGATTTATTAAAGAGTTGGTTGCAATTTCCACAACAAAAGTTGATGTTGTTAGAGGACAAAAAATATGCTATTATACAGATAATATAGTATCCTTAAATGCAAGAGATAATTTTATTAAGGGCATTGGATTAAAAGAAAAAGATGTAGCAACGGATATTAAACAAAATGGAGTTATCTATTATTGTGATAAAAAAAGAAAAGAGGAATATTTTCAACTTACTAATCCGATAGCGGATAGAGAAAATAAATATGCCTCTTTTGCAGATTTGGTAAATGCCGTTCATAATGAGTTTTTGGTACAAAGTGGAGCAAAGCAAAAAGAAAAACATAAAGATGTTATAGAAAGTGAGTATAGAATTATAGAATAAAAAGCGCGTTAATAATTTTAACGCGCTTCTATTTTTTCTTGTTTTTCAGAATTAATTATGCCAAGCATATCATACAATTCTTCAAGTTCGTTTTCATATAATTCTTTATATATGCCTATAGTATTAAGGGTTTCAGCAAAATCATTTTTAACTTGTTTGTAATAATCAATTATGCCTGTATCAAAAATATATGTTGAGTAAATTCTGCCTGCAGTTACTATAAATGTTTTTGTTTGGTTAAATTGTGCAAGTTTGTTTTCTAGTTTGTTAATTTTAAATTGAATAAACATGGTATCATTTATAATTTTATCTTCCGAAAAATCAAAACCAGCATATTCTAGTAAAGAATCAAATAAATTAGACGCTGTTTTAGCATTATCTTTAACCTCTTTTATTTTTTCTTCAGATTTTGACCTAGAAATATATTCTAAATAAACATCGCTTGCAATTTTTGTAAATCTTTTAGCTTTTTTAAGTGCAGTTAAATTTTTTTCAAGTTCAGAATATGCTATAT
>CAVFEO010000078.1:1371-4394 GCA_963621425.1 bacterium
TTTATATCCTCTTTTGGCTCTATGCCATTATTTTTAAGTTTACTTAGTTGCATATATTTTCTCCCTATCTTCATTGTCGCTTAATATTAAAATGCCGTGTTCATTTGCTATTTGTGTTATTACTTCTGGTAAAACACTCAAGTAATCAGATAAATTAAATCTAATGTTTTTATGGCTAGCTTCAAATAAAATTTTATAGTAATTTACCGCATCTTTTGTAGATAGTTTTAATCCAAAAAAATGTTCTGCGTGCAAAATGTCTGCACCACAGTTAATACTAATATAGTCAGAACCTAAATCCTTGCAAGCAATATAAAATCTGCTATCAGAAAAAACAGCCTTATCCACATCAGAGCAATCACCTAAATGTAAAGAATCTAAATATTTTTTATAGTGAGCGTAAACAACATTTTTATCGTTAATTGTAGGGCAAGAACAAATTATTCTATCATCAGTAAACTTGTAATATTTGTTTTCATCTTTTTTAGTTTCAGTAGTTTTATTTTTTATAAGCCACATATATTAATCTCCAGTGAAATAAGTATAACATATAATATTATTTTGTCAAGATTGAAAATAATCTATTATTGTTGAAAAGTGATTAATTATAGGTGTTAAATATAATTATATTCACACATTGTGTTTTTGTTGCATACTATGCTGTGAATGGCAAAATAATGTCATTCAAAGGGGATTTTATTTATGGCAAATTATGATGTAACAATAACTAATGGCCAAGGCTCTGCCAATATGAAGGCGGGCACTTATACAGTTTCTGCAATAGAGGCAAATGGATATGATGTAACATCTTTATCTCCAACTACTTACACTGCAACAGGCGAGGTAGGTAGTGGCTCTTTCACATTAAGTGCTAATGGAGTATTGACTTTTAATGTTAACGAAACCGGTGCTCAAGGCGGTACTCCAATTACTTCTGGTTCTATTGTAATGACAGATGTAACAGGTAATGAGCAATATGGTTCACCAGTTACAATAAGTGCTACCGGTGATGCCGTTTTTGACAATGTTCCTTACGGTGATGCGGGTACTCCTTATACACTATATTTTAGGCAATTAGAAACTGATGAAAACCATAATATTTTTGATGGAGTTATAACTGTTTCTATGACAAGTCAAGACCAAACAGAGTATATTCAAAATACTCTAATTGCTGAACAAACAGTAACTATATCTGATGCAAATTACGCAGGGTTGCCAGTTCAAAATGCAACACTAAATTTTTCAGAAAACGCCTAATGCGGAGAAATATCTATGCGTGCTAAAAAAGTTTTAATTAATATTTTTACAAATGAGGTTCCAAGCAGGATAACAATTTTTTCTCAATTTGGGCGCACTATATTTGATGGTGTAATAACTCAAAATAATTTCAGGTTTTGTTTCTGCACTAATTTGTGTCAAGTGGCGGTTAGGGTGGAGCATAACAACCAAGTTCAAACTCAATACTATTATTTAACAAATTGCCCTTGCCAGCACATTACCGCAAGTTATAGGTTCAATACAATAACAGATGCTCTTCAAACCTTTTTCTTGCGGGATGCAAATTATAATTTACCTGTTCAATCGGCAATTTTAAACTTTACAGCAGAAAGCTCTAACATAAGTTAGGGCTTTTTCAAACTAAAACATATTAAGAAAGAGTTTTTTAATTGCTTAAAAACAGGTGCCAATTCAAAGTAAAGAATAAAGCAAAAAACTGATAAGAAATCCTTATTAGTTTTTTTATAAAACATTAGTCTAATTTATAAAGTTATTGTTTGCAGATATTTTTGCAAAACTTAACTTCTTTCTTGTTCTTCTTCTTTGCTTTCTAATTTTGATGCTTTTTTCTCTATTTTTTCTTGAGTGATAGTGGCATCAAAAGCTTCTTGTAAAAAGCCTATGTTTTTGAAATTGTAGTTTTTATCGGTAGTGTATTGTTTGTTTCCGTTGCCTTTTTCAATTTCTTCTTGTAAATCATAGTCATTTAACATAGCGCGCAATGGGCTGTTTTGCCACAATGTATATTCTGGTTTACAACCTTCTGGATATAAAGGTAGTCCAAAGTAAACATGATAGAAAGGAATTCCCGCCATAATTCCATCTTCAGTTCTTACATGAATAGTTTCGGCAGTTCCATTGCCATTTGGATTAATAGACTTTGGAAGGTTGTCCCAATTTATTATTTTCCATTTAATTGGTTGAACTTCTGCCCACATAGGTGTTCCGGTTTCTGGTGCTGTAGTTTTATCTTTATACACAGAGTTCTTGTCCTCTCATCCAAGCTTTCTAAGAATACATAGTCTTGGGTATCGAATGCAGAGCCACCATCTATTTGAATTTCGTTAGTATTGTTTAGACGAGTTCTAACAATAAAATTTTTTAAATCAACCATAATTCTATCTCCTTTGATAAAACGAGTAATTGTGTTATTATTGCAATAATTAAATATTATAAATGTATACTTTGAATTTCTCAACAGCCTTGTTCACGTTTTTTCTATAGTTTGTTTTATAAGTTTTACCATATTATAAAAAATAAAAAACGCAAATCCTAATTAACAAGATTCGCGTTTAGTTTGGCGGAGTGGGGTTATCCAATCCTAATCCTAAAATATATGTTGGGGCTGGGTGGGTGAAGCTTAAAATTACTTTAAATATATAGCAATATTAAACATATAATGCAAACTATAATTGCCGAGAACAAACAAAATAAAGCTTTTTTATAATATGAAAATTTTTTTGTGCATATTTTTGAGTTTGTGTATATTTGTTCGTTTAACAATGAAACATACTTCTCTCCCGTTAAATTTTTTATATCTTTATCAAAATCTTTATAACTTTTATATTTAGAAATGTTTCCAAAGAATAGTAAGTTGATATTTTTATTTTTTATTTTCGCGTTAATACCAATTATAGAAAAGATGGTACATAAAATGATTAAAAAAATATATATTAAAACCAAAACACAGCAAGTAATACAAACAATTTTATCAAATAATAATGTCTTATCCCATAATGTAATAG
>CAVFEO010000079.1:0-4355 GCA_963621425.1 bacterium
AATATACATAGTTATAATATAAATAATAAATGTGTGAGGTATACAAATGAAGACCAAAATAATATCTGGCGTTTGTGCTTTTATTATGTTTTGCACTCTTGCTCTTTTTGCAACCGCTTGTGGCGAGCCTAATAATAACACAAGCCAAAATACTGCACCAACAATAGCAAGTGTGAAAGTTGATGTAAAGGATAATTCCTTTGAAATAGAAAACGAAAAAATAAACACCACCTTTGCAGAAAACAAAAAAATAAACTTAAGCAAAGATAATTTTAATGTTACTATAACATATTCTGATGGAAGCCAAAATACAAACTACACAGAATACACTTTAGAAACAAATATCCCTCAAGAAGTAAGTGCCACACCTGCTGGGCAATATTATGTTAAAATAAAAAATGGAGAAACTGAGCTAAAAGTTATAGAAGTTAATGTTGCCAAAGCACAACTTGACGGATTTGCTGAACTACAAAACGCAAATATATCAACACATTATACTGGTAGTGCAATAAGTGGTATAGATTTAATTAATGCTCAATTTAATAACTTAATTGAAAATAATAATGCCTTTATTGAAGTTGCTGATAATTCACAAACTGAAGCAGTAGCAGTAAACGAATACTCTATTACTTTTAATGCTAACAGCAATTATGTTTTTGAAGACAATTCATCAAGTATAACTTGTTCTTGGAAAATTGAGAAAAGGGTTATTTTATTAAACTTAACATCAAATAATATTCACTTTAATGTTCAAGAATTAGAGGACCCTGAAAATATGGGCGAATATTATTTAGAAGCTATACCAGTTGGCCCTAATTACTCTTTTGCTTTTGAAGATGATATTAATGGCAACAATAGTGCTTTAATTAGTTCTTTAGTTACACCAATTGGTGAAACCACTGCAACAACAATAGGTTCTCACAACTTTACAGTAAGTCTTAATGATGGCAACAGCGCTTCTTATTGCTTTAAAACAACCGAGTACGCTGAAGTCGTAAATGATGCGTTACTTGTTACTTATAACATTATTCCTTGCGTAATTCCTAAAGCGACTTTAACTGATGGAAGCAATCCGCATTTCTCTTATGACAATGGTTATGACATTGAACCTGAATATAAAACTGTAGGCGAATACTCATATATCACTAAATACCTATATGATAGAGAAATTAATAATGGACTTTCTGCTCGCAACGCAAGCTCAGAGCCTTATAATATAACCCTAAAAGTACACGATTATAACGAAAATATTACTACAAAATGCTTTATTTTTGAAGACGATGTAGATAATGAAAACATAACTTGTATTCATGATATTAGTTATAACTTCTATATTGATAGAATTGATTTTGAACAAGATGTTTCTGACATTACTGACCAAATTATTTTAAACAAAAACTATTCTAACGAATTAACCCTTGGTGCAGTTAACGCTAAAAAAGGTAGTTCTGAATTTGCTTCTGATTCTTTAGATTACCTTTATGGTCGTGGAATGCTCTATGATAATGCTTTCATTGATATTAATTACTATATTGACGAAGAAGACAAAAAAATGGACGCAAACACACCTTTAGCACAAAATGCTGAAGGTTATAATATTTGGCTAATTTATATACACAATTATTGGGGAGATAAATCTGGCGACTATAATCCAGCTTACGCCAACTATAACTATGTTTTAATTCCTGCAAAACTAATTGTTGGCGTTGCGAGAATTGATGTTGAGGCTTCTTGGTCTGTTGTTAACAACACAACATCTCAAGTTGTTGAAAATTCTTATGTTAAATATAATGCAAACAATAATTATTCTATAAATCCTAGCGTAAGAGATTATTTAGATGTAAACACAAGCCAAATTCAAACATCTAATATCACTTACTATTATTGCGAAACGCAATCTGGCCGTTATACTGAAACTGACACAATTAATAAAGCTGGATGGTATTACGCAGTTGCACAAATTTCTTGCAATGAAAACTATGCTTTGTTTATAAACTCTAACCCAGCATCTACAATTACAAGCACTAAATTTCAAATTCAAAAACTTGATATAACTTTAGAAGTCGTTTATTCTGGCAGTGCTGTAAGTGGAAATTACCAAGGTAAATACTTCTCTTACCATACAGGGAGCGAGAAAGAAATAAACTACATTGTAAGAATTAAAGGGTTAACTACTAACGATATAGAAATTACTCAAAACAGTTTAGAGGGTCAAGACGCCGTTGCAGAACTAACAGATGAAATTGAATACTGTAATAGTGGTTCTGAATTTGATTATGAAACCGCAGTAGATAAGAGCCTTGTTGGTTATTATAGATTGACAATTAGTGCGCAAATAAACAGCATCAACTACAATGTAAATGTTGCAGAATTTGTTGTTATTTGGCAAATTGTTCCAAACGAAATAGATGTTTCTGCTGTTACTTGGAACACTGGTGATAATTTTGAAAAAGTTGCAAATGGCGATTATTCTAGCGTTCTACTAGAAAATATTCCACTTGGCGCAATTCCTGTTATTCATTACGCAACAAAAGAAAATGATATTTTACAAAACGGTACAAACATAGATAACCCAACCAACTTGCCATATGGTTTAAACTATGCTTATGTTGATTCTTTTGCTCCAATGGAAGATGTTGATGGATGGGAAAATGTGACCTTTAATAATGAAGATCATATTATTGGAAGTGCACTAACATATGATGACGAGACCGAAGATTACACAGCATCTAAAGGCAAATTATTTACTTTAAAAGAAATGCAAATTAGCATAGATGATTTTATTTGGATAAAAAATTATACCGTATCTGATTATTGCACAGGTTCAATTAACATCAATTTTGCAGATGTTGCAAATGGCGGAATTGACTTTATGGTTCAACATTTAGATAGCACAACTTATTCAAACGAAAACTTTACAATAACCTACACCCTACAAGTTAATGAAAACCCTGCAGAAAATGTTGATGGTTTGCCAAACATTCCAAAACAAGTTGGCGAATATGTAATAAGTGCAACAATTACAATTACTTCTGTTGATTATGTTTTTGAAGATGAAACTAAAACAGCAACATTAGACTTAATTGTAACAATTATATAAACAAAAAAAGAGAGTTTCTCACTCTCTTTTTTTCTAATTAGTTTTCACTTTGTTCTTTATTTTTTTCTTTTTTATCTTTATGCAAGCATTTAAAAATCAACACTGCGACTACGGTGCCAATAAGTGGAGCTCCAATAAACATCCAAACTTGACCAAGAGCCTCAGTTGTGCCGTTGTAAATTAAATCTGCAAAAGCGGTTGCAATGCTTCTTGCTGGGTTAACAGATGTTCCGGTAATGTTTATTCCAATTAAGTGAACAAGTGTTAAGGTTAAGCCAATTACAAGCCCTGCAATTTTTCCGTTGCCAGATTTTTCATCGGTAACATTTAAAATTGTATAAACAAAAATGCCTGTTAAAATAATTTCTACTAGTAGCGCACTAATTACACCACCAGTTGTTAAACCATTAACAGCAAAACCTGTTGCATAGTTGCACGCATTGCCTAAAAGATTTACATCTGCCATTTTAAACACGCCAAACATAGCAATTCCGCCAACAAACCCGCCAAGAATTTGTAATTACTAGTAATTATATACAAGGTTTTAGTAGTATTTAGAATAACATAACTCTCAAACGGTAAATAGGGTATAATAGTCTTGAAAGGAGTTTTAGTAGTATTTAGAATAACATAACTCTCAAACTAAGTGGGCTTATAATAAATTAATAAGGGGGTTTTAGTAGTATTTAGAATAACATAACTCTCAAACTTTAAACGGCGTTCAGCAATTTACTTTGGAGTTTTAGTAGTATTTAGAATAACATAACTCTCAAACGATTCTGACCTTGCGATTCTATTACTATACGTTTTAGTAGTATTTAGAATAACATAACTCTCAAACGAGTCCATACTCTGCCATCTGTTTCTGCTTGTTTTAGTAGTATTTAGAATAACATAACTCTCAAACAACGTCCTTTTCACTATCTAAAAGCCCCTCGTTTTAGTAGTATTTAGAATAACATAACTCTCAAACACCAGCATTACTTATATAGTATTTAGGGTAGTTTTAGTAGTATTTAGAATAACATAACTCTCAAACAAGCATTTTCAATTTATTTTTGTGTAAAAGTTTTAGTAGTATTTAGAATAACATAACTCTCAAACGTCCAACAAGAATGGAAACATCTAATAATAGTTTTAGTAGTATTTAGAATAACATAACTCTCAAACCATTCATTAGTTTCTTTGTCAAAGCCAACGGTTTTAGTAGTATTTAGAATAACATAACTCTCAAACGTCCAACAAGAATGGAAAC
>CAVFEO010000080.1:0-4265 GCA_963621425.1 bacterium
TTATAGAATTTTTAATTAATAAAATTTGATTATTTAATCTCTCTAGAATTTGTTTTAGGTTTTGTATTTGAACAATTCTGTTATCAATTATATTTAGTATTGTCAAATATTTAATATTAAGAGCCTCAATATTTTTATGATAGTTTGTCCTTAAAGTGTTAATGGAATCTAATTGTGCATTAATAAAATTTGAAGAGTTTGCTAAATTTGTAAGAAGAGAATTTATACCAATGCTACATTCTGAAAAAATATTATTTTGTTCTGCAGTTATTGATAAATTTGCCATATTTGTAATTGTGGCATTATTTTTAATGTTTAGTGCTTCGTTTACAACATTATAGATTAAATTATTTAATATTTCATTGCCTGCAGTTATGTCGTTTGATATTAAAAATAAGTCTTCTAAACTTTGAATGTATGCACGCAAATATGTTGTATCTAAATTATCAGTTTCTAAAATATATTTTGGCTTATAAGAATACGCAATATCATAATTAACTAAATTAACACTAGAAGCAGGAACATCATTAATAATATTATTGTTGTTTAAACCATAATTTTGTGATTGGTTTTGATATGAATTATATCCAACAATTGGATTAAGTTCTGTTAAACAATAATTTTCGTAATATAAAACATCAAGCCCGCGTAAAGTGTTGGCAACATTATCCATATCAGAGCAAATTCTAATGTATAAACTATCTTCATTTTGGCTTAAAGTTGTTGCAGTGTTTGCATTTGGATTAGTACCAGTTGCAAAGTTTTGACAACTTGTTAAAAGTAGTGTAGACACACATAAAATGAAACATATTAGTATTTTTTTCATATTCACCTCTAAATTAATATTTGCAAAAATTTTGATATTATTTGTATAAAATAAATTTTGTAGTCAAAGATTTAGTTGCGAGGATAATATGAAAGAAGATATTAAAGAAAAATATAATGCATATGTTATAGCAAAAAATCCACAAACAAAACTGTTCCCATCACTGTTATGGGCTTTTTTGGTTGGCGGAACTATTTGCTGTATTGGACAAGGTTTTTATGATTTAATTTCTTATTTATCGCCAGATATGCCTAAAGAAGATATAAGTGCATATACGCTTGTTATAATGATATTTTTAGGAACTTTTTTAACTGGACTTGGGGTTTATGATAAAATAGGTGCTTTTGCTGGCGCAGGCTCAATTATTCCTATTACTGGTTTTGCAAATTCTATTGCTAGCCCTGCAATAGAGTTTAAAACAGAAGGGTGGATTTTTGGTATGTGCGTTAAAATGTTCACAATAGCAGGACCTGTTATTGTTAATGGAGTTGTTGGAAGCATTGTAGTTGGTCTTATATATTTAATTTTTGGCTTATAGGGAGCATAATATGAAAAAAAAGAATGATGAGGTTAAAAATAAAAAAAGAGGTAAGCAAACTGTTTTTTTGTACAATAAACCAAAATTTATTTCATCTTATTCAGTAGTTGGACAAAAAGAATCAAAAGGTCCAATGGGTAGATATTTTGATGAAATTGTAAGTGATGATATGGTAGGTCAAAAAACCTTTGAAAAGGCTGAACAAAAATTAATGGAAAAGGCTGTGTTTGGTGCAATTGAAAAAAGTGGAATGCATCCAAACCAAATTGACTTGTATTTATCTGGCGATTTACTTAACCAAATTATAAGCTCAACATTTACCGCACGCAAGTTTGATACAACATACATTGGTTTATTTGGAGCGTGTTCTACAATGACAGAAAGTTTGGCTCTTGGTGCTTGTTTGGTTGATGGTGACTATGTCAATAATGCACTATGTGCAACTTGTAGCCATTTTGCAAGTGCGGAAAAACAATTTAGAAATCCGCTAGAACTTGGTGCTCCGCGTCCGCCTACATCACAGTGGACAGTAACAGGTGCTGGTGCGAGCATATTATCTAAAAGTGAAGATAACTCTTTGCCTTATATTGAGTGCGTTACTTTTGGAAAAGTTACAGATTTTGGTATGGCAGATGTTAATAATATGGGTGCTGCAATGGCTCCTGCTGCTATGGATACATTAATTGCTCATTTTAAAGAAACAGGAAGAAGTCCGCTTGACTATGATTACATTTTTACAGGTGACTTAGGGAAACTTGGTTCTGAAATTTTAATAGATTTAATGGAACATCAAGGTGTTAAACTTGGGGTAAATTATTGTGATTGCGGAAATATGATTTATGATAATGAACAAAAAGTCCAAATGGGTGGTAGTGGTTGCGGATGTAGTGCTAGCATATTAAATTCATTTGTAATGCAAAAATTCTTAAAAAAAGAAATTAGTTCTGTTCTTTTTCTATCAACTGGTGCACTTTTAAGTCCACTTAGTTCTCAACAAGGCGAAACTATACCCGCCATCGCACACGCAATAGTAATAAGGAGAGATTAAAATGTTAGATTATTTAATTGTATTTGCCGTTGGTGGAGGTATTTGCCTTATAGGGCAAATTTTGTTAATAAGAACAAATATGACAACCGCAAGAATATTAGTTTTATTTTTGCTTTTAGGCGTGTTTTTGCAAGCAGTTGGAGTGTATGACGCTATAGCAGAATTTGCAAAATGTGGTGCAACAATTCCAATATCTGGCTTTGGTTCAACGCTAGCAAAAGGAGCGATAGAAGGCGCTAAAACGGGTTCTATATTAGAAGTTATTAAAGGCGGGCTGTCATCAACATCTGCAGGAATTGCGGCAGCGGTTGTGTTTAGTTACATTTTTGCAATGATATTTTCTTCTCACACGAAAAAAATTGGTAAATAATAAAAATAAAAAAAGCGCATATATTTTAATATGCGTTTTTTATTATCAAAACAAATTTTTATCAAAAAAAAGTATTTTATATTCTTATGTTTTATTTTTTTGATTTTGTTTTTGTTCTGTTTATATTTTATTAAAGTTGTAAATCCGCTTATTATTAATAGCAGTGAAGTAAAAGTAAAAAGTTTAGCCTTAAAAGCTGTTAATAGTGCCATTTCTGATGTTATGGCAGAATCTGTTTTATACAATGACCTAGTTAATATTGTAACTAATGAAGAAGGCAAAATTATTATGTTAAACGCAAATTCTATTATGATAAATAAATTGAGTAAAGAACTTGTTAAAAGCGCTCAGGTTAAGTTAAGTGAAATTGGTGATGCTGGTATGACAATACCTCTTGGAAATTTTACAGGTATTTCTCTTTTTATTGGTGTAGGGCCAGAAGTTAAAATAAAATTAATTCCAATAGGTTCTGTTCACTGTAATTTTGAATCTAAATTTGAAACAAGTGGTATTAATCAAACTCATCATAGAATTTATGTTAATGTAGAAGCATCCGTTAATATGGTTCTACCAATAAAAAATATAAAGGTAAAAACATCTAATCAAGTGCTTATATCTGAAAGTATAATTGTTGGTGAAGTGCCAAGCACATATTTGAATTCAAATAGTATGCAAGATATGCTAGACTTAATACCAGATTAATAATTAACTGCTTCTGTATAGTGTAAAGTTTTATGAAGTATTGGATGGAAAATATATATTTCATTGCAGTATAATTGCAGTGGAATATTTTTTTCATCTTTGCCATATAAGTCATCGCCAATAATAGGGTGACCAATGCTAGATAAATGTAATCTTATTTGATGCGTTCTGCCTGTTGTTATATAAATTTTTGCCTTTGTTACATTTTTAGCTTCATCATACAGTGTTTCAATTACATTTGTATTGCTTTCTTTACCGCAATTATTAATTTGTCGCAATAGTTCATTTCTGCCATTTTGCATAGGAACAGTTAAAATTTTGCTACTAATAACTTGCTTATCAAGTTTACCTAAACAAAAGCAGGTGTAAAATTTTTGTATGTTTTTCTTAAGTAAGGAATATATTAATTTATCTTTTGCAATAACAACATAGCCTTGAGCATCTTTATCTAATCTGTTAATTGCTCTAAAAATAAAGTTTACATCTTTTTTATGCATATAATAACAAACAAAGTTCGCAAGAGAATTAGTATAGTTTGCATAAGATGGAATAGTTGCAATGCCGTATGGTTTATATACAACTAAAAAATATTCATCTTCATATGTAATTTTAATAGAGGCGGGTGTAAGAATAATATCATTTTTTTCATTTTCTTTAACGGTCAATTTTAGAACATCGTTGTTATAAATATAATCAATAGTTGTTTTGCTAACATCGTTTATTTTTATTAAGCCAAATTCTTTTGATAAATCCTTGATTACTTGGTTTGATATGCCTATAC
>CAVFEO010000081.1:0-4189 GCA_963621425.1 bacterium
ATTCTAAATTGTTTGATTATGTTAAAAGTAAGTTGACAATTTCTGATGCTGTAGACTTTGAAAAACTTAACGATTTTATTTTAAATGCGTATAAAAAACTTTATATGCCAGATGCACTAAAAGTTGCATCTTTTAGAGAAAGTGTTATTGATAAGTGTGTAAGAAATGGCTTGTTTAGTGAAGAGTTTGCTAGCGAGCAAAAAGCAAAATTTCCAAACAGTTCAATAAAGTTGCAATCACTTTATAATGTTAAAGATGAAGAAAGTGCTGAACTTTATGGTTTAAGCGATAAAGAAAGTGCTATAACTGCTTGATTTTTTCAAGTTGTTATGGTATTATAAGTTTATACAATAGGAGATAAATATGAATAACGGATTTATGTTAAGTTTTTTTAGCGATATTTGGGGCGAAATGATTAACACTTTAAGAAATATTCCGCCAGAAGTTGAAATATGGCTATATATTGGTAGTGCAATATTAATGTTCGCATTTTTGGTTAAAGCAGTTCAAGTTAATTTAGCTGCTAAAGATACTAAAAAAATGAATATATTTTGGTTCTTTCCAATAATTTTATTAGGGTTATTTATATTTATGTTAAGTTTATAAAAGGAGTTTAAGATGTCATTTTTACTAGTAAGCGATTTTGTGTTTAATCTTGTTAAATATGGTAGATATGTTGTTTTAGGGTTGTGCTTTTTGTGCATTATTGTACTTATTGTAGCTGTTTTATTCCAAAATCAAAACGGCAATGCAGATTCTATTACGGGTGGTTATTCTCAAGATAGTTATTATTCTAAGCATAGGGGAACCACAATAGAAGAAAAATTGAATAAAATAACAATGTGGGCAAGCATTATTATTGCAGCGTGCGTTGTGTTATATTATTTATCATTCTTAATTGTTTCTACTGCAACAATGTAAAAAACGCCTAATTTAGGCGCTTTTTTATTTAACCTATAAAATCCCTCAATACATTTGGTTTAATTAAATTTTAACAAAAAAAGAACACTAATTTAAAAGTGTTCTTTTTAATTTATATTTAAGCAACTAAATCCTTTAGTTCAACTGTACCAGTAGAAGCATCTACAATCCAATCGGTAGAAGGGAATTTAATCTTGCTATAATCACCATCTAATCTTGTGACATCATAATGGTAATGAACTTCATAAGCACCAGCCCATTCTACAAAGTCGCCAACAAAAGCGAATGCGGTTCCAGAAAGTGGATTTGCTGCAGTTCCTCTTGTCTTAGCAGAGTTATTTCCTTCAATTCCATTGTTGAATATAATGTTATTAGTTCTTGCAGTTGCAGCGTAATCGCCTTGAGCGTCACTATCTGAATCGATGAAAATATCTAATATACCATAAATAATCTTACCACCAGTAATTGTTCTAATACTAGCAGAATCCATATATGCGTTAGAACCATCTAGTTGAATGTTAATAAAGCAAGTATCCATATAAATTTTATTTCTTTCAGCATCACTTGTAGAAGCGTTTAGTTTTGTTGCTACAGCACTAATACCAGCAATTTCAGGTTTATCACTAATAAATACTTTATTTCTTTCATCCATATTTAAAGAGTAGATAGAGAAAGATGTTAATTCATCAGATTGATGTAAAGAACCATCAATTAAGCAGTTTTTAATACCAGAAGTTTCTATTTGTAAACCAGCAACGCCACCAACTTTAAAACCAGTTGCGTTTGTAGTTGTGTGAACTTTTTCTATGTTACCATAAGTTAAACCGGCAACACCACCAACAAACATACCTTTTAGGGTAGTATTTGTACGGCAACCAGTAATGCTTTGGCTATCTTTGCTTGCACTGCTTGAAATTTGACCAACAATACCACCAACAAATCCGCCTTGAATAAAGTCGTTAGCTGTTAAACTTGTTTTAATACTGCTGTTTAATGTTACATTGGTTACAACAGTGTTAGCAATATCAGTAGAAGCACTAGTTGTGTTAATTAAACCAGCAACACCACCAAAAGAACCGCTATAATCTAGTTTATTATCAATTACTAAATCAACTGCTCTGCTACCAATAACAGAACTTGCGTCCATTTTACCAACAATACCGCCAATATTAGCTGTGTTAGCAACTTTAGCAGTGTTAAATTCGTAAGTTATAGGGTTAGCTGTGTTACCAGTAACTGTGCTAGTAATTGTAGATTTATCTGCATGTCCTATAGTTGAACCAAAGTTGTAAGTAGCATTTTTCATTTTTTCAGGAACTTTAATATTATATACAGTACCTGTTAGGTCAACTGCTACATTATTAAGCACAGTATCTACAATAGAACCTGCGATAACACCTAAATTGTAAATTTCTTTAGAATCAATATTAGAATCTACAATAATAGTAGTAGGTTTAAATGTAATATTGTTTAATTCTGCGTTAGCAATTTTGTTATAGAAACCGCCGTTTATTACATTTTCGCTATTTGCATTTTCGTTGTTTAATTTAATTGTAAAGTTAGAAATTGTGTAACCATTACCATTAATGATGGTGGTTCTAACATCTTCTTTGTCTTCATTAGCGTTTAAACTAAACATATCAGCATCTGCAATTTTTGTAACGCCATCTGCTTGATAAACACCATCACTAGCAATAATAATTCCACCAGCATCTAAATTGTTAGTAAGTCTATGAACTTGAGATGCGTTCATTTTATCTTTGTTAAACAACTCAATAACACTAGTTATTTGGTTAGAAGGTAATAAATTACCAATTACTGGAATTCTTTGAGTAGGTGATACCTTTAATGTTGGAGTAGTATTTTCATTAGGCTCGTTCCAAATATTAACAAAATCGTAAGTTGTTGTATGGTCTATAGCGTATGCATAAGAAGCAAAACTTGCTTTATCTTTTAATTCTGCAACTGTATATTTCTTAGCAACATAAATACCATCGTCAATTGAGTCTGGATTTGTAGCAATACCAATATCACTTCTTCCACCAATTGATGTTACAAAACCTGTTTCGTCAGCAAAATATGAACCGTAAGTATAGGCTTTTTTATCGCTAGCATATTCATGCTTACCAATTGTTCCGCCGACATAAGAACTTGTAACAGTTGTTGCGTTAGTTGTTGCTAGAGAATAACAATCAGCAACTAGTGAAGAACTGCCGTTTGCAAATGAGTTAACCCCTGCAATGCCACCAATTTTTAAATCTGTGTTATCAGTAGAATTAAGTGCAGTACCCTTAGTAGTATAAGAATAACCAACAATACCGCCTAGGTTTTCACCAACAATACCACCGATTGTAGATTTTGTTTTTGCACTGATTGTTCCATTAAATGTTGTTTGAGATACAACGCCATAAAGTTTTCCATCTTCAGCAGTGTTAACGGCAACAATACCGCCATTAACAGATGCAGAAGTGTTAGAGTTGTTAATTATAGCATTTGTTACATTAACATTGTAAATTTTACCATAGTTATTAACTGCAACAATACCTGCTTTAGCATAATCGCCTGTAGCGTTTGCTTGATCTATATTTAAGTTATATACAGAACCAGCAGTTCCAATAGTCTTAAATAAACCAGCTTCGCCATCAGCCTTAAAGTTTACTTGAGAAATTGTTTTTCCATTACCATTAAAGTTTCCATTGAACACTTCACCAATAGGTTCCCAGTTTCCTGCAACAATAATATCATTTTGGAGCTTGTATGATTTATCTAAACCAAAAGCACCTGAACCAATAGTCTTTAATTCTTCTGCATTAAAGATAGGGAAAGGATATTCATTAGAACCATCATTGGCAACAATATCTAAGTTGCTAGTTCTAACTTCGCCACTTGATAGTGGGAAAGAGAAGTTTACAGAAGTGCTACCAGCTTTAACAGCTTTAAATGTATAAGTGTAAATTCTTTGTCCTTTTTCAGCCCCATCACTAACTTTAGGCTTACCCTCGCCAAAGTCTAAGATGCCACTATTATTGCATTCAACTTTAAAGTTGTCTGCATTTGTGTTAGATTCTGCGTTAGATAGAACAAATTGAATATCGTATTCTGTATCAACTATAACAGATTTGTTTACCCAACTAGAATCTTTTAGTGTTAAATCTTCGTGACTAGTTAAAAAGTACATTGTCATAAAAGCAACAGTAACTATGCACAAAATAGAAACACATAAAACTAAAAACTTTTTCATAATCTATTATTCACAAGCCTGTTAGAC
>CAVFEO010000082.1:0-4148 GCA_963621425.1 bacterium
CAGCCAAATCTTTTTGATGCTTTTCAAAACTTTCAACCTTGCTTTCACAAATATAATTATGTTCACCTAAAATATTTTTAATTAATAATATAGAATAAAAATCTTTAATTATTGATAAAACATTCTTTGCTTCATCAGATATAACAATACCAGCTTCATCAAGTTTGGTTTGCAAATCATAATTTTCCTCGTCAAAATCTAGTTTACATTCAGCACTGCCATCGGCAACGAAAAATTTACCTACATTAAATTTGCCATTCACAAAACAATCTGTTATTTGTTTAGAAAAACTATCAGCACCAAAAATTTCCGCATATTTTAGTTTTTTATCATTTTTACTTTTTAATTCTTTATTGGCTTTAATAAGTTCGCTTTCATCTAATTGTGTAAATTCTTTTTTTAATAAAAAATTTTTCGCCAACTCACCATTATTGCTTAAATAGTCTAATTTTTCATATAAATCTCTATACAAAACAGATAGTCTACCATTTTGTGTTACATCTCCATCAAATAAAAAATGCCCTCTATTTTTAACTATACTCAAAATAGCAAGATATAAAAATCTAACATCATCGGCCGGTTTTTCTAATAACTCTTTTCTTAAATGATATATCGTTGGATATTTTTTATAAAAAGATTTATCATTAAAAATGTCATTTTCAAAAATATCATCAAATAAAGAATTTTTGCTTTGTATAGCTGAATTGAGTTTTTGTTTATCTTCTGCGAACAAATTACTATATTTAAGTCTAATTAAAAAATTTTCATCCACTTTGTTTATTTCTTGTTCAAAAATTTCATTTAGCCACTTTATTTTTAATTTAGCCCTTTCATTTCTTCTTCTTGATGTTCTATAAGCTCGTCTTTCTGCAGCCGTTTTCGCTTCATCAAAAAGTCTAACTCCCCATAAGTCCTTCCCTTTTGCACGCAATAATTCATATTTATCGTTTGTGACTGCCCAACCACAACTTTCCGTACCTATATCTAACCCTAAATAATAATTTTTTGCCATAGTGCTTGACTCCTTTCTTTTTCTGTTGTATAATACTTTTGTTAGAATAACATAACGAGTTCAAATAAATTTGTTCTAACCTTATCACAATTCGTGTGACCAGAACAGTCCTTTTGGGGCTGTTTTTTGGTTATTCTGTTTATTTAAAACCTAAATATGTTTTCTAATTAAGTTAAGTTTATTTTAACATAATAAATACTTCATTTGCAAGTATTTAACAGAACCTATAAAACTAAAAATTGTTAAGTGTTTGACAAAAATTATTTTAATGATATAATAAAAATATGAACAATATTTTTCCACTAAAGATTTTTAAATTTAATACAAATGAAGCTAATACCTTTAATAAATATTTTGCCGAAGATAATGGTGAATTTTATTTTGAAGGAATGTGGTTTAGAAACCAAAGACCAGAAAACGCTAAAAGTTCTGGCTACTTAAATGAAAGCACTAAAAGACGCAGATATTTACACTTTTACAACACATATGTGAATAGTGATAATAATCTTACATTAAAACATTTTTATCTTTATGTATCAAACACATTGCCTATGGATGAATGCAAAGAATACGAACTTAGAATTATAAATGCATTAACCGATAATAATTATAATAAAGCCGGCAACAATATTTGGGAAAAAGATGGTTTGCAAATAATAATAAGAAAATACTCAAATCACCCACAAAACAAACTAACTGGAGCAACCTTTCCTAAAAACTATTATTCGATTGACGTTATAGCACTTTCCAAAGGGTACAATTATATACCTCTTTACAATAGAATGTGGGAACATTCAACAAAATTATTTAGATTACCCGGCACTAGAGAAAACCCTCAATATATATCTTCTATTGAAGAACTTGAACAGTATTTACCAGCACAGATTGAATTTGGTTGTGGCCCATCAATCGAGGCAAACATAGACCCTCTTTATGTTATGCACGAGACCTACAAAGTGCAAAACCACACAACTAAAAAATTCTATTTTGGCAAAGATGATGATGTTATAGAACAACTAATAAAATCGCCTATAGAAAAATTAACATATTATTCTCTAACCCCCAAAAAATGTATTCAGGCAGAACATACCCCTGCATATAAAACTTTTAATGAATTATATAAAAAAGGTGTATTTGTTGGCTCTGTATTTAGCAATAATTTTGATAGGCTTGTTAAGCGTTTTGATATTGATGAAAAAATACTCCGCACTTACAGAAAAGATATCTATATACAAAAATTAAACTTTGATAAAAAAGCCAAATCTCTTATTTGTTTTGGAGTTCATGCAGATAGGCGTGAAGTTCAAAAACAAGCACGAGAACATGGCTTAAAGGTTATTTTTATTGATCCAGAAGGCTTTTACAATGATAAATTTGAGCCCTACCCAATTGAAGCGCCAAAAACATGTGATATGATTTATAAGCAAACTTTTAATGAAGCCATGAAGGCTTTTGCAAAAAAAATTTTACAAAAAGACTAGTCAATATATTTTCTCTATATTGACTTTTTTTGTTATTATGATATACTTTGCTTGAAGGGGGTGCGTTATGGATTATAGGCAATTATTAAAATTAACAAACACCAATTATCAAACCTATGAAGAACTTAATAATCACAAAAATTTTGAATGTGCCGATTATATAAGTATGCCCAGCGTTGATGATGTTGTTTTTGACGCACCTAACGAAAGAATAAAGCAATTAGCCGGGACAATATATTTACAAAAAACCAAAAGTTATTGGCTCGTAGATTCTTCTACTCTAAAAGACATATTTACTGTTAATTCAAGCGGTGAAGTGCGAACAGAAACAGCTTCTTCTTTAAGAATTAATGTTGTGCCCAAATGTAATGTGGATATTAAAAAATTATATTCGCTAAAAGATTCTGACCCACAAAAATTTGCTAATATTACAAAATTTTTAAATTCTGACAACGATGAACATTTTTTAGTTTTAGGTGCGTATCCTCAAAAAGATGTTGATAAAGCAACTAGTAATATGTTAGAGAAATTATTCAATGGTGGAAATTTAATTTTTCCCCTACTCTCTTGCCCTTATTGGTATACAATAAACGGAAATGATAATTTCTTACAAGACAAGTTTTTATCAAAACTAATCCCAGTATTTAATTACAACGGTCAAAAATACGTTAGATGTGCAGATGCTGACTACAATAACACCTTTTCTGCAAAATGGATAAAAGTTGAAGACATAAAGTGGAAAATTTCTAATTGGGATTACTTGCCTAGTTGTATTAATCCTAATAGTAATTCAACAAATTGTGCGGATTCTATAACCTGTATAAGTGAAAACGCTCTTATACCTAATTTGCCATTTTATTGTATGTATAGCGATTGCAACAATATGCTTTGGCAAAACTCTTTAATTAGAGCATATTTAAACAGTATCAACTTAGAAAAATCTGATAGAGATGTAAATTTTTTAGCCATAACAAACTACGATTTTACTAATAGCGGTTTTATGAACCAAGCAATTAACACAACTAGAAGAGAACCTACTGAATATGTTATACCTGCAAGTGAACATCAAATTTGCAATTTTGCTTTTGCCGGTTGCATCTATTTAGAAAACATTACAATACCAAACCATGTAACATTAATTCAAAACAATGCTTTTAACAATTTAAATAACAATATGAAAATTAAAATTACGCCAAATGAAGACTTGCAGTGTGATAGCGATGCTTTTACATATGCTAAGCTTAAGTTTATATATTTAGATATTACAGGCAATCACATTATATTAACAAAACAACAACACATAGAATTATATAAAAACTATATTGAATTAAACTTTAGTACAGAAATACTGAACAAATTTTTAGATAACAATTTTAGAAAAAACTACATAATGTGTCAAAAATTATTTAAAGATAAAAAAATAAAGTTTATACCGCCAGAATACACTTTAAAAGCCTTCCCTAACGAATATTTTGAATGTTATTTTATTAACAAAAATCACTTAAGATGGAAAAATCTAATTAAAAAACTGGAGTTGCTTGAATTACCCGAAGATTTAAGAGATAAAGCATTGTTTAGCCTAATAAAAATATATTATGCAATTGGTGGTTTTTCTCGTAACCAAGGAGAAAGTGAGCGAGCATATAATTTTATAG
>CAVFEO010000083.1:0-4016 GCA_963621425.1 bacterium
CTTCAGCACAAGGAGTGTTTGAAGAGGTTAAAAACAATTTGCAAAAAGCAAAGCGCCACATAATAATTGTTCCAGAAAGGTACACGCTTATAAGTGAAAAACAATTATTGCAAGTGCTTGGTAAAAAGTGCAGTTTTGAATGTGAAGTTATTTCTATTAACAGGTTATGCAACCGTGTTTTTGGTATTGGCGAAGTGCTGGATAGGCAAGGCGGAGTTATTCTTGTACAAAAAATACTAGAAGAAAAAAAAGATGATTTAAAATTTTTTAAATCTATGCAGGCAAAACTCGGCTTTGCGCTTAACGTGTATGAAACGCTTATGCAATTTAAGTCTAGTGGGGTTAAACCAGAAGATATTATAGTTAAAACAGATAATGTTTTGTTAAGTAACAAAATGCAAGATTTAGCATTAATTTACGCTGAATATGAAAAATATATTCAAAATGGTTACACCGATGGAATTGCAAAACTTGCTGAACTTAGAAATGAAGTTAAAACAAACGAGTTTTTTAATTCGTGTGCGTTTTATTTTGCATATTTTGAAGCCTTTACTTTTAACGATTTAGCATTTATTAAACAACTAATAAAAAACAACAATCCAACCTTTATAGGTGCTAGGTTTGGGCAAATGCAAGCCAACGAGCACATCTTTACAAATACCATATACGAACAAATTTCTTCACTGTTTTTAGAACTTGGGCTTAATGATATATGCGAATACAATTGCGTTTTGCCATCTACAAGGGAGCATTTAAAATACAATTTATTTGCATATAATCCAAAAATTTTAGATGTAAAAAATCCTTATGTTACAATTACAGAATGTAAAAATCGCAGTAACGAAATACAATCTATGCTTAAACGAATTTACTATTTAGTTGCTCATCTTGGATACAGGTATAAAGATATTAATGTTGCGTTTAGTTCGTTAGATGCATATAAAGAGACGCTTATTCGTGAATTATCTAATTATGAATTCAACTACTATATAGATAGTGCCATTTCTTTAAGGCAAACAGAACTTGGCAGGTTTATATCTTCGCTTTTAGAGGCGTGTGAATACAATTTTATGCAAGCAGATACATTTGCTCTTTTAAACAACTTTTACTTTAATGTTAGCCAAACAGAAAAAGACTTTTTAAATGCAGTTATAACAAAATTTAAGTTGCAGGGAATAAGTTATTTAATTAACTTTAACTTAATAGAAAAAGATGAATACATAACAAATCTTGCTAGTGAATTGCAACTAGATTATAAGGTTGTGTTAAATAATTTTTACAACAAGTTAAAATATATAAAAGATAGGTTAGTTGCAAATACTTCTTGCTATGCATACATTGACGCGCTAAAAGATATTTTTGCAGAGTTTAATGTTGGTACAATGCACGAAGAATTGCTTTTATCAAGCAAGGAAAATTTATCTAGTTATAAAATATTAGAACAAGTTTTAGATAAAGTTGATGCTATATTTGGTCAAATACAAGATTTGGGTTTTGATGCAAAATATTCGCTTGTAAATTTTGAAAAACTTGTTATAGAAGGGTTAGAGGCGTGCAAGGTAAACCTTGTTCCGCTTAGTGTGGACGCAATTTATTTTGGAGATGCCCAAACTTCTACTTTTGATAGGCGTAAAATTATGATAATTGTGGGCGCAAACTATGGCGAAATTCCTTATGTTACGCAAGATGTTGGGCTTATTAGTGATAGAGAAATTGATGCTCTATCTAAAAAATATGTATTAGAACCAAAAGTCAGTGATGTTAATATGCGTTCTCGCTTAAAGGCTTATGAACTATGCTTAAATTCAAGCGATGAACTTTTTGTGTATTATGCTACTTGTACAGATGGCGGGGAAGAATTGCACCCAAGCATACTTGTACAAAGTTTGCAAAAATGTTTTACAGTAGATGGTAAAGTTTTAAAAATAAACACATCTCTTGATGATAAATTTGCATTAATTGATGGCAATAAAGATTGCGTTTTGCTAACAACTGGCAACAAAAACAGTGCATTAAATTATGTGCTTGAAAACATAGATGCAGAAAAAAATCAAAACATTGCAAGCGTGTATTCTGCATTAACAGAAATTACGCCTTTGCAAGATTTGCTTGCAATAGCCACAAAAGATTTTGTAAAAAAGCAGTTGCCTAATTTATACAAATATGCTTTTAATAAAGATGGCAAGGCAAGCAGGTTTAGCGTAACACAATTAACTACTTATTTTGATTGCCCATACAAACATTTTGTAGAGCGAGGGCTAAAATTCCGTGAACTTATGGGTGCTAACTTAAACCAACTAGATATAGGTACAATTTTGCACGCTTTTGCAGAAAATTTTGCACGAGAACTTATTGTAAATGGTAAATATTTTGAAGATGAAGAAATGCAAGAGGTTAAGGCTCGCGTTATAGAAAGAATTAAGGAAGAACACGCTTATAAACTAAATTTAGATGTTAACGAACTTATATCTAAAAGGCTTATGCAAGAAGGTTCTAGCCTTATGGATAAACTTAATAATAACTATAAAAAGAGCGACTTTAAAATTTATAAATGCGAGTATGATTTTGATAACTACGAATTTTATAAGGGTAAAAATACATACATCTTAAACGGCAGAATAGATAGAGTTGATAAATATAATAATTGTGCCGTTTTGCTAGATTATAAAACGGGTAATGCAAAAGTTGAATTAAAAGATATTTACTATGGTAAAAAATTGCAGTTAATTTTATATGCAAACGCACTAAAAGATGCTAAACAAGATTTACACATATCTGGCTTTGGGTATTTTCCAATACATGATAAATATACAAAAGACGATTCTCTTGATGTCATAGATGGATATTTTGAAGAAAATGAAGATATTATTTCAAAGTTAGATAAGTCTTTAATAGGTGTTGATGCTGGCGAAAAAATAAGCAGTAAAATATTCAACTTTTACAAATATGTAACCAAAAAAGATGCCAAAACTAAATATGGTACAAAGGTGTTAGAACCTACGCAATATAACAACTTGTTCATTTATGCAGATATGGTTGCAAAGCAGGCTTTAAAAGAAATTGAAGAAGGCTATATAGAGGCTAAACCAGTGCGTAATGGCGAACGCTCTGCTTGCGATTTTTGCCCATATTCAGGCATTTGTAACCACGAACTTAACCCGTGTGAAAGGGTGGAAGAAAGCGTGGATATATCATTTATAAAGGAGGCTATACAAAATGTTCAAACCAACCAAAAACCAGAGTGAAGTTTTAGAAATTTTAGATAAAAACATTGCAGTTTCTGCCTCCGCAGGCTCTGGCAAAACAACTGTTATGATAGAAAAAATAGCAAATTATATAATGGATTACAACATTTCTGTAAAGGATATAATGGTTGTTACTTTTACAAATTCTGCATCACAAGAAATGAAGCAACGCTTATTAAACAAATTGCAAGAAAAGTTAAAGTTATGCTCAACTCAGGCAGAAAGGCGTTTTATCTTAGAGCAGATAGAAAATATAGATTTAGCAAATATATGCACAATAGATAAGTTTTGTATAAATGTATTAAAAAAGTATTACTATATGCTCTCGTTAGATGGCAATTTTGAAATTTTAGATGATATAGAACACGAAAAAATTAAAAATAGGGCATTTGATTTATCTGTTCAATATTTGCAAAAGGGTAAAAAAGATAAACTAGATGAACTTTGTGATGTTTTTTTAGAAAACCGAAGTTTAGACAATTTAAAAAGTCTTTGTAATAGCATACTGCAATATTTGTATGTGCAAGAAGATAGAGATGCTTTTAAGGCAAATGCTTTTTCAGTTTACATTACGCCTGTTGCAAACAACCCAATTTACAAGCAATTAGTAGATAATATAAAACTTGTTTTGCAAGATGTAAAACCTCAATTAGTATCATTTAAAGTGGGAAATTTAGATAATAAACTTACCGTGCAACAAATTGATAGTTACATTAATTTTTATACCAAAATGCAAGAAACACCTTATGAAAAAGCGCACGAAGTTATTTC
>CAVFEO010000084.1:0-3875 GCA_963621425.1 bacterium
ATTATATATTGGTTTTTCTTATTAAATAATAATCTAAGGTAATAACAGAATCCTTATGATAAGATAAAGGCATATTAGATGTAGAAGGATTATTATCAACATAAGTTGTTACAAGGTATTCTTCTGAATACTTAATATCTCTATCATAGTGTTCAAATGTATGGTTTTCAACAGGGCAAATAATAGGTACATTTATTATAAAGTTGCCTAATTTGCTTGTTGTTGTGCTTTGAGGTGTAGCAACATAGTAATATTCTAATTTAGGATAAGCTTGAATGTTTTCTTTTACAATTACAACGCAGTGATTGTTAGGTATTACATATTTACCATAAATAGTTGTATCGTATGGCATGCCGGTTCTAGCTGAAGCTGTGTCAATTTCGTTTTTGTATTCAGCGTCAGAATAGAACTTTATATCTATTTGTGTAGGAGCTAAAGATTTATCTTCTTGCATAATGTAGGCTGACTTTTTGCCATAGTCTGTCATTATGCTTGACATTTCTTTAAATGTGCCTTCTTCCAATTTGTAAGGTCCGTAATTAATGCCTTGAATATTTACAAATAAGTTGTTTGTTGTTGCAGGTATGCTATCTCTGTTTGTTCTAAAATAACTTTTTACATCTTCATTAATAACATCTGTTGATTTAACTTTAATTGATGTTGGATTAAAAATATTGTTATATTCAGTCTCTGTTACACTTTGATTCCAATCATCTATATAATTAATATCTACAGTGCAAGTTTTAACATTTACTTTTTCGTAAACATCTTTATTTGCATATGTATCTTTAGAGGCTTTCTTTATTGCTCTTGTTTGAGTTATTTGAGATATTTTACCATTAGAGCAAGTGTAAGTAATGCTTGTTGAATAATTTACATATTTGTATGTGCCACTTGTTTCGTATTTAGAAGTAACTTCTATTTTAAATATAGATTCTCTTTGTGGCATATATACTTTTATTTTGGTGCTATCATAATTTAAAAAGTCCATTTCTAAATTATCAATTAGGCTAAAAGAAGAATCTCCTAAAATTCTTATATTCTTAGATAAATTACTTGCATCAAAATTTGGCAAGCGAGAAAGAAGTGTTGCTTGGGTTAAAGGGTATTTTTTCACTCTTTCTTTTTGTGTTTTATAATTGCTTTCTTCTAAAGAGCTGAAATCATTTATTGAAAGATTTAAAGTTCTTTCTATATAATAGTCTTGCGCATTATCTTCGTTAGAAGTTTTAATGTTGCGCACTAAAGTTGCATTAAGCCATGTGAAGTCTTCATTTGCACTTCTTATTTTGCAATCTTTAAAAACTGCACCATTTTCAATATCAACGCATACTTGTTCTTTTTGTTCTGTTTTAGTGCTAGATTCTAGTGATGTAGAAAGTTCTAAATTTTTAATAGAATCTACTAGCGCAATTTCAAAAGTATTGTCTACAGTTTCAGTTGATGTTGTGCACCTATAAGAACCAGTATAATCTTGTGTTGAGTGTACGGCAGATAAAAAGTTAGAATATTGTGCACTTGGTGCATTTGGGTCTTTATCTCCATCAAGAGTAACCGTCATGTTATCTCTATCAAACCAGTCGCATGCAGGTAGCAAGATAAACGAACATGCAACTATTAAACATAAAGATAGTGCTCTAAATAGTTTTTTCTTCATAATAATCTCCTATATGTATGTTACATATAGTTTATAACAAATTTTGCAATTTGTAAATAGATTTAATTAAATATTTTTTTGGATATATATATGTATGAGAATAGGAGCCTACTACACTTTGCTTAAAAAAATAAAAATAACCGCCCAAAATATAAAAAAGCGGTTATTTTTATGTTTATTTTAATTCTTATTAAATTATTAAAATTAATTAGCTTTTATGAAATTGTGTGTAATATATGTCAATAGTTCTTATTACGCCATTTTGCAAAGAGCCAAAGTTTGTAACATCATTTGGGATAATAGTGCCATCAAGCAAAACTTTGTCAACTGTATAATTAGAATATAAGTCGCCATTATTTAAAGATTCTATAATGTAATTAATATCGTACTGGTTGTTATTTAATTCTTCACAATTTAGGCTTAAAATTAGTTTAGCATATCTGTAACCAGTTGGGTTGTCGCTGGCACTAAATTCACTAAATGCGTTGCTAAGAGCGATATTTGGTGCGTAAAATATACTATTAGTTAAGTAATAATCTACATCTTTAAAATTTCTATAATGGAATTGCATACAAAGTAAAATTCTATTTTCTATAGGTTTTAGTTTTGCGTAAATTATGTTAATTGTGCTTTTGCCTACATACAAATCTGTTAAAGCAATAGGTTGGGTGTAGTTTGCATCAGTATAAAAATCTAGTGATGCAACATCATAGTTGTAACAAGCAAGTGAAGTGTAATTAACAGAGTCTGTATTTGGCATAAGTATTGCTTGTAAAGTTTTTTGTTGACCTTCATATAGTGAGCCAATTTGCAACAAATCGCGATTGTTATATGAAATGCAAACAGGATTAGTTATCATTTGTTTTGCAGGGTTTGTTGCACCATCTCTCACATCTGCTATAAGTAAACTTGTAATATAACTTGGGTTAAATGTGCGTGCGTGCAAATTATCCTCTTCGTTAATTTCTTCAATGTAGTTGTATGTTGAATTTATGTTTAAGTTCCAATTATTTTTCTCATCTTGTTTATCTGTAATGTCAAAATTAACATCAAGAGAAGTTAAATAGTGCTTGTTGCATTTTAAAACTATTGTTAAATTGCCACTATGCGTGCTAGATTCTGATGTGTAATTAATTGTTGATACAATTTTACCTTGAACAAAAGTGTGGCTAATTGTTTGGCTTGGTTTACTTTGGGCATCTATAATTTCTGTGTGGTTGTAATTATTTAAGTAATAACCAAGGTAGTTTGTAAATGTAGAAGAATCTATTTTAACATCATTTGGTGTTGTATAAGGAAGGTAATTAATTGCATATTCATTAATTCTATATTTAGATGTGTAGTAAACTGTAGGCTCTAGGCTACCTGTTTGAGTTTTTTCTTCGCCATGTACTGTTTCGCCATATTCTCTTGTAAACTCTACATATAAGTCGCTAGCGTTTGGCTCTTGCGATGTTTTAATGTTTTTGTAAAGGCGTTCTTGAGTGCTTGTAGATTGCTTTGTGGTTGATGTGTATTTAGATGTGTGAGAAGCACTTGCTTGGTTGTTTTTTGCATCAAAATATATACTATCTATTGCTTGTGAGGTTGATGGTGTGCTAGTTATAGTTTCTGTATGATTTGCGTATAGTGAGCCAGTATAAAATGCAGAGTTTTTTATTGATGACAGCATAGATTGAGCAAGTGTATCTTCACCTTGGTTGTAAAGTTCTTGTTCATCACCAGTTCCGCCACTTAAAGATTCTATTGGCGTACAAGCGGGCGCAAGGGTAAGCCCAAGAGATAAAAACGCACAAAAAATAAAAGTGCTTAATGTTTTTTTCATAAACAAAAATCTCCTATTAAGTATCTTTATATGTTATACCACAAAACAGCATTTAAGTCAAATTGCGCTAATAAATAACAAAAAATAAAAATTTAGAGAATTTTGTCATATTTTGCCTTATTTTGAAATATTTATAAACAACGCATAAATTGAGGTTTGTTATGGCAAGGGAATTTATAGAATTAAGAGCCGTTAAAGAGGCTAATTATATATTAAAAAACAAGTGTACAATTCGTACTTGTGCAAAGGCTTTTGGTGTAAGTAAAAGTTGTGTACACTTAGATGTTTCTTATAGACTTAAAGGTATAGATAAAATAATCTATAAAAAGGTTAAAAATTTACTAGATTATAATTTTAGCGTAAAACATTTGCGTGGTGGAGAGGCTATAAAGC
>CAVFEO010000085.1:0-3745 GCA_963621425.1 bacterium
GCACTATATCGTATAACGGTGAAGTGATAAAAAGTGGTAAAAATATTCAGGTAGTATTAATTGGTAATAATGTTGAATGTGGCGATATTGTAACATTTAGCGCAAAATTGACAAACCCAGAATATTTTGATGATATTGGCGCATCTTTGTATGCATATAGAAATATTGATTATTCAACAATTATATACTATACAGACATTGCTGATATAGTTAAAGATAATTTGTCAATAAAAGAAAAAATAAAATTGCGAGCATTAGATATTTTATATTCTAGTATGTCGCAAGAGGGCGCCACACTTGCATATGCCGTTGTTTTTGGAGATAAAACATATCTAAACTATGATGTAAAAAATGCTTTTATTGAATCTGGTATTGCACATGTTCTTGCTGTTAGCGGATTGCATACATCTCTTATTTTTGCGTTGTTAATAATGCTTTTAAAACGCATTAGAATTAAATACGGATATAAACTTGCAATTATTGCAGTGTTTATAGGCTTTTTCACATATTTGTGTGACTTCGCTCCAAGCATTGTAAGAGCTAGCATAATGGCTTTAATTTTAGCTTTTACATATCTAAAATCCGCCAAGTATGACATTATAAATATTCTGTCACTTGCAGGTGTTTTAATCCTTATTTTCCAACCTCTGCAATTGTTTAATGTTGGTTTTGTGTTAAGTTTTGCCTGTATGATTTCTATGATATTATTTGACCCTGCAGGTAACAGACTAACCGCTTTTATGCCAAATAGCAAAATACAATCATTATTTGTATCTTCAATTACAACAACTTTGGGAACATTGCCAGTTATGGCAATTTACTTTGGCAAACTATCGCTTACTTGTGTAATAGCTAATGTTGTATTATTACCAATATTTGTGTACGCTTATACTTTTTTATTTGTAGCTGTTGTGTTGTGCTTGTTTTTGCCTTTTTCGTTTTTACTGCACGCAATAGATTTTGTTATGTTAAGTATAATTAATATTTGTGTATTTTTAACTTTGCCAACAAACGATTATGTTAGAATTTTTAAACTAGATTTAATAGGCGAAATTTTGTGCTTTATATTGCTAGTTACAATAACAAAACACTTCAATTTGCACAAAAAGATAAAAATTCCTCTTAATGTAGCACTCGCTGTTATTATTACTATTTGTGCAATTTATGCTAGCGTTCCTAAAATGCAAGATAATAAAGTGATAAAAGTGGCAGAAGTATCACGCATATATTGTGTAGAAAATACATGTACACTGTTTGAACCATTTGCTTCTAATAACGATTATAATGCAACCAAAAACTATTTAGAAAAGAATAACTTATATGACATAGACAATATGTTTATTATAGAGTACAATTTTGTTAATGCTCATAAAATGGAATATTTTACAGGTGAGTTTAAGGTTAGAAATTTGTATATAACAAAAAATGCTTACGACGAAATGAAATACTATTTGGATAACTATTTTAAAAATACAAACATTTTATTTTTAGAAGATAGTAAACAAAAACAAACAGAAAAATACATTTTTACTTACATTAAAGTAACAAATAGTTCTGGTATGCTAACAATACAATATAACAATGATGAATATCAATTATTTTCAAAAAAATCATATATATAAAAAATTTGTCACAAAAGTATTGATTTTTTTAAAACAATTTGCTATTATAGAGCTATATAATTAAATTAACTAATTATATAACCTTGCACCGTGTGTGCCAAAAGTCCAAAAGGAGGTATAGTTATGAAGAAATACGAATGTTTGTATATCATAGCACCTGATGTTGCTGAAGAAGCTAGGGAAGCACTTATTACTAAGTTTAGTGATATGGTTGTTAAAGCTGGCGGAACAGTTGATGGTATTGATAAATGGGGCATTAAGAAACTTGCTTACCCAATTAAGTTCAAAAAAGAAGGCTTTTATGTTCTTATGAACTATTCAGCAAGTGGTAATTTTCCAAAAGAAATGGAAAAATTAATGAACATAACAACTGGTATTTTAAGAAGTATGTCTGTTGTTAAAGAATAATTTTATTAAAAAGGGATGAAAGTATGAATAAAGTATATTTAATTGGTAATTTAACGCGCGAACCAGAAGGAAGCACAACAGCAAGTGGTATATCTTTTTGCCGTTTTTCTATCGCTGTTGGTAGAAGATTTAGAAATGCTGAAGGTGAAAACGAAACAGATTTCTTTAATATTGTAGCATGGAGAGGAACTGCAGATAATTGTAGTAAGTATTTGCACAAAGGTTCAAAAGTTGCAGTAGTTGGTTCAATTCAAAATCGTAGTTACGAAGCAGAAGATGGAACTAAGAGAAATTACACTGAAATTGTTGCAGAAGATGTTGAATTTTTAACACCAAAGGGCAATGGCGATAATGGTAGCGACGATTCTGATTTAAGGCCAATTGAAGATGATGGATTACCTTTTTAATTTGTAAAAAATAAAAGGAGTTAATTATAATGGAAGAAAAAGAAATCGCTGTAGAAAACGAACAAGTAACTATGGAAAATGCTATAGAAGAAAATAACGCTAAAGCAGAAAAAGAAGTTAAAAAGTTCGTTAAGAAAACTGCTAAACGCAAAGTTTGTGCTTATTGCGCTGATGGTATTAAAGATGTTGACTATAAAGATGTTAATAGACTTCGTAAGTTTATGACAGAAAAGGGTAAAATTTTACCAGCTCGTCAAACTAATAACTGCGCTAAGCATCAAAGACAAGTTTCTCGCGCTATTAAAAGAGCAAGATATATGGCTTTGTTACCATATTTAGCAGATTAATTGTATGTAAAAAAAGTTGGCAATTAGCCAGCTTTTTTTTGTAAAAATTTATTTTATATTTACTTTATAAGTTTATTATGCTAAAATGCATGATAGAATATATGCCTAAGGGGGATTTATGGCTAAATTAGTGCATTATGCAGAGTTTGCATATAAATATAAAAATAGATATATTAATTCAATAAAAGGATATACATTCAAAAATAAAAGCGTAAGAGATGAAATTTTAGATAATTTTGATTGGTTTATTTTTCAAGATGGAAACGGTAATTTTTTAACTGTTCCCGTTTGGTCTTTAAGTTGGAATATAAGTAATTTAAATTGCTCTATTAGAGAACAACATAGAATTAAAGATAAAAATGGAAATAGCAGAATTCACCCCGATAATGCTAAAACTAGACCTGCAGTTTGGGTTATTCCTTCATTTGAAAATATTGGCTTAAAAAGTGCTCCTAAATTCCCAATATCAATGTGTGAACATCCAATAATGGTTGAAACAAATGATTATATTAAAAACTTCTCTTTGCCAAAAGAATTAGAAAAATATGGGTACAAATTTTATGCAATGGTCTATGGCGTAGAAATAGAAAAGAAGTATCCAACATTAAATAAATTAAATGTGGAAAAATTGAAAAGTGCAGACACACTAGCAAAGGCATCATGGCTAGTTGCGGAAGCTTATTCTGAAGAAGTTAAAAGGCAATATATAGAAGATGCCGAGAAAAAAGCATCTTTAAATATTAGGAATTAAAAAAAGGTTGAGATTTTCAACCTTTTTTATTTTTCGCCTCTAGTTATAATTATTGTTACACCTTTATTTAAACTATCAAAATATTCATCTTGCAATAACAGATATTTTAAATCTTTGGAATATCTTCTGTTTGCAAGCGTAATGGAAGTAAAATTTTCACCTTTAATGTAATCGTAAATGTAATTTTGCTTTTTCCAAATAGGTAACAAT
>CAVFEO010000086.1:0-3739 GCA_963621425.1 bacterium
ATGTATATAATTATTTATATTTTTATTATGAGTTTATTCTATCATTTTATATACATTCAAGCAAATAAAAACCTAAAATTTCAAAAAAGAACAAAAAACTTCACCTGTTAAAGTGAAGTTTTTTCCCGTAAAAATATCGAAATTTTACTTATTTTCATCATCAGATGATGATTTTTTATCGTCTTTTTTGACTTCTGTTTCGGTGTTTTTTTCTTGCTTTTTAACATCAGTTAAAGGCTCTAATTTTTCTTCTTTTTTAACCTTTGCAACTTTAGTTTTAGGCTTATCTTTTCCTTGATTATTTATATCTTCAAGAGTTTTCATAAAAGGTTCATTTTCTATCTTTTTATAATAGCTTTCAATATTTGTAATATTATCATATTCAACTAAATCTTCTGTAAAATCAACATCAAGTTCTAGCTTTTTAACCTTATCTAAAATTTGAGTTTTTTTATCTTCATATTCTTTTTTCAAACTTTGATATAATTTACTATATTGCTCGTCATTTATCAAGTTGCCAGACTTCATAACAATTAAAGAATTTTTGCTCTTAATAACATGCTCTAACAAATTAAGAACATCTAACTTTACAAGAGAACCTTCTTCTTTTTGTTTTTTCTCTTTTTCTCTCTTTTCAATTTCTACAATTAAATCTTCAGCTTTAGCACCAGCCATAAGTTTATCTATATCTTCTTTGTAAATGGTTTCTCTATCTAATAGCACTTTTGCCATTTCATCAAGCACAGAACGGTGTTCTACTAAAATTTTAACTGTTCTTTCATAGTTTTCTTTTAATATTGCAGAAACTTGTTCATCAATCTTTTTAGCAGTGTAATCAGATATAGAAGAATCTCCTCTTAATCCACCGCCAAGGAACATATCATCATCGTGAGATAAATTAATAAAACCTAAATCACTCATACCAAAACGAGTAACCATTTGTCTAGCAATTTTTGTTGCCTGTACTATATCGTTGCTTGCACCAGTTGTAACATCGCCAAAAATAATTTGTTCAGCAATTCTTCCACCCATACACACAGCAATTTCATCTTTCAATTTATTGTATGTTGTATATACTCCATCATCTTCACGGCTCAAAGTATAACCACCAGCAAAGCCACGAGGAATAATAGACACTTCTTGAACTTCGCCTGAGCCTTTTAAAGACATTCTTACAATTGCGTGTCCAGACTCGTGGTAAGCAGTAATTTCCTTATCTTTTTGCATTTGAATTCTGCTTTTCTTTTGAACGCCCATTAACACTTTATTAACGCTTTCTGTTATATCTACCATAGATACTTCTAATTTACCCATACGAGCAGCACGCAAAGCCGCTTCGTTCATCAAACTTTCTAAATTAGCGCCAGTAAATCCACTTGTAATTTTTGCTAGTACTTTAAAGTCAACATCACTAGAAAGTCTTTTGCCTCTAGAGTGAATTTTTAAGATATCCTCTCTACCCTTTACATCTGGTGGATAAATAGCGACAGTTCTATCAAATCTACCCGGCCTTGTAAGCGCTGGGTCTAAAATATCAGCTCTGTTTGTTGCAGCAATAATTATTATACCTTCGTTACCTTCAAAACCATCCATTTCTACAAGAAGTTGATTTAATGTTTGCTCTCTTTCATCGTTGCCACCATTTAATCCGGTTCCACGCCTACGACCAACAGCATCTATTTCATCAATAAACACAATGCATGGGGCGTTTTTCTTTGCTTCTTCAAACAAATCTCTTACACGAGATGCGCCAACACCAACAAACATTTCAACAAAATCTGATCCGCTTATGCTAAAGAACGGGACACCACTTTCACCTGCAATAGCCTTAGCAAGTAAAGTTTTACCGGTTCCTGGGTCACCTACAAGCAATACACCTTTTGGAATACGTGCACCTAAATCTGTATATTTTTTAGGATTCTTTAAAAAGTCTACAATCTCTTCTAGTTCTTCTTTTTCTTCCTTTATACCTGCAACATCTTCAAATTTAATTTTTGACATTTGTCCATTTTTAATTTTATTCTTACCAAAACTTCCAGGTTTTCCACCGCCTGCCCTACTTAAGAATTTATAAATTAAAACTAGACTGACAATTAAAATAATTATATAAATAGCCGGAATAATATAACTTCTAACATCAACAGGAGTTGCACCAATTGTTACTTTTGTACTATGAGCATCAGCCGTTTCAACTAACTTCTCCCAAGATGTTGCATCAACTATTGCATAATACTTATATTTCCCAGGGAAATCTTCAGCTTTAACATCTTCTTTTCCAGCATCTTCTTTATATAAAATTAAAACAGTTTCACTACTATTTTGTCTAAAAATCTGTTCCACTTGATTATTTTCTATTGCGCTTTTTAATTCTGTATAGTCAACCTTAATAGTTGTCACATTAGGGTTAACAATAGCCAAAATAGCAAAAATTACAACAACACAAAATAAAATTGGTAAAAAATTCTTCCAAAAATTTGAAGTGTTGTTTTTACGATTATTGTTTTTATTATTAAAATTTTGCTCCATTTTTTATCCTTTTAAAATATGTTTATAAACTTTTATATATATTTAACTTTTCTTTCAATAATTGACATTTAATCACTTTTTTATAATTATCAATTATTTTGCAATATAGTATATCAAAATAATATAATAATTACAAGTAATTTTTTAAGAATTTTTTCTTACAAATCAATAGTTCATTGTAATTTTTTATTTTTAATACTCCTATTATACAACAAATGTGGACCAATTATCCACATTTTTTACTTTTTTGTGTATAACTTTAGATTATAATTTAAGCATTTGCAATCATATTAGCTGTTAAATTAGAAACAAAGTTTGCCATTTTATCATTTATAAAGTTTTGTATCATTTCAGAATAAGGTGCATAAGTTGCTTTAAACAATGTTGTCTGGTTTACATACTCATTTATAGTTACATCTATTGGGAAAATCATACAGCATATAGTTAGAATAGTATAAGCAACAAGAACAATTAACACACCCTTTGCAATACCTACAACCATACCAAGAGCTCTATTTATTCCACTAATAGATATGCTTTCTTTAGACTCAAACAACCTAGCAAGCAAAAAGATAATAAACTTAATTACCAAAAATAAAACTATTCCTGTCAAGATACTTGCAAAAATTGTACCCATCCCTGTAGCAATAACATTTCCAAAAGTTTGCCCAGCATCAACATTTACCCCATCAACAATTGACTTAATAAAACTTTCAGGAATAGTTAACCCATCTTCAGAAATTTTATTTATAAACGTTTCTTTAGTAGATGCGTCTAAAACTGTATCTAACATATCTTGAGGGACAGAACCACTCAACCAGTTTAAACAAACATCACCAAGAGGTTTTGTAAAATGGAAAATATTATCTAAGAAAGACGCAACTGGTCTAGCACCAAAAAATGCAAGTAAAATAGCACCAACAGAACCTATAAATTTTAACAGGTATTCAATAAAACCTTTATAAATGCCGACTATCGCAAAAATAACAACAATTGCAATAATCGCAATATCAATCCATGTTCCCATAATAAACTCCCTATCTTAGAAATTTAATCAAATAAATAATATCATAAAATTGTAAACTTGTAAACACTTTTTTGATAAAAAGAATATTTACTGGTAAATACAAACGAAAGTAAAAATAATTAACTAAACTACTAAACATAAATATATATAAAATAGTATATAATTTTAAATTACAAAAATTAGTAG
>CAVFEO010000087.1:0-2252 GCA_963621425.1 bacterium
ATAGTATAGCATAAAATATTAAAAATACAAGAATTATTTTAACTATGGTAAAACTTTACTTTTAAAAAAATAAATACAAATAAAAGTCGCTTTTTAAGCTTTAAAGGATTTATGGCATTTTTTAGAAAAAAAAGAGAAGCTAAATATTTAAAACAAGTATTTGGAGAAGATGATGTATATATAAAACAAAAAAGAAAACGCCGTATGCTTTCATTGGCTATATTTTTTGTTATTTTTTTAATTATTATAATAAATGCTGTTTACTATTTAAAAGCCATAAATTTTGACGATTATTATAGATATGTTGATAGTGTTACAATGAGAAATATGAGCGAGAACGACTTACAACTTGTTTGGAGTAAAAATAGTGCTAATGCTGATGTTATAAAAAGCAAATTAGAATATGTTAGCTTAACCACCCCTGCAGAAGATTTAAACGCAATTACTATAAAATCTGCAAGCAATCACCCAACAAAAAACCTAAACTTAAATTTTAATGAAGTAGCATATTTAGCAAATACAATTATAAATTACAATTCAAACTTTACCCTTATTGATTTTGTTTGGGAAATTAATGGAAATATAGCCTCTGTTTCTACGCATTATTCATACAGCACAACAGCAATATCAACTTCTACATCAACTTTTTTCTTTGAAGAAGTTTTTGACTATAATTTTGCAGATAACACAATATGCGCTAAATATGATAAACTTTTAAATGTTGGAGAAAAAGGCAGATTAGTTACAGATTTGACCCAACTTGCCAAAATAAGAATTGCTTTAACTCAATTTATTTTACAACCAACAATTCAAGCCATAACAGACATTACTGAAACCAAAGGCGAAAACAATAATAGCAAATTTTCTGACATAGAAAAACAAAGTAGATCGTTGTGCGAAATGCTTGGGTACACAAACATAGTTCCATCTTCTGTTGGTATGGAATACTCTATATAAAAGGTTAGAATTTATCCTTACACAAAAATTCATTTGCTTCCGTAGTTCAATTGGATAGAGCGTTCGGCTTCGAACCGAAATGTTGCGGGTTCAAGTCCTGCCGGAAGCACCAAAATTGTTATGTTTTACACATATAAACCTACAATAAGAATACAAAAATTAATAAAACTCTACGATTCGTGGGAGTTTTTTTAATGATTTTTTATATTTAAAGTGATATATTAATAATGAATAAAGGAGGCTAAAATGGATTTAAAAAGAACAGGTGAATTTATAAAAGAAAGGCGTAAAGCAAAAAACTTAACACAAGCAGATTTGGCAGAAAAAATTTATGTAAGCGAGAAAACAATATCTAAATGGGAATGCGGAAACGGCTTCCCTGATACATCACTAATACTGCCCCTATGCCAAGCACTTGATATTAATGCTAACGAACTATTATCAGGCAAAAAACTAGATGAAGCCGAATACAAGCATGAGGCTGAACACAATTTGCTTACATTGCAACGCAAACAAGAAGATAGCATAAAATTTATATTAACATTAGAAATTGTAATTGGCTTTTTTGCGTCTATTATATTATTTACTGCTGTTATGATTTCAAGTTTTATAGACCTACCGACATGGATACGTATTTTAATTATTGTAATTGGTTTTATTATATTTATAATTGGTATACATTTTTGCTTACTAATTGAAAAAGATGCAGGGTTTTACGAATGCAAGCATTGTGGATGTAAGCATATACCAACTTATAAGCAAGTTTTATGGTCTATGCACTCTGGAAGAACAAGATTTATAAAATGTCCAAAATGTAACAAAAAATCATGGCAAAAAAAGGTTATTAAATAAAAAAGGACTAGAAATAGTCTTTTTTTGTTTGCATATATTACTAAAACACAAAAATAGAATATAGTTAAAAAAATAAACAAATGTGATTGTTTTGTTTAATTTTGTTTGACTTTATGTATAAAAAATATAAAATATATGTGATACTAAAGTTTCAATTGTTTTTAATACATAAAAGTAAATATAACTACTAGTTAAACAAAGGAGAATATTTATGAAAAATAAAGATTTTTTAAAAGAATGTATTGGTGAAGCAATTTTTGAATTAATGGAAGAAAAATCTTACAACAAAATAACAATTGATGATATAATTGCTCGTGCTGGTGTTAGCAGAGCAACATGGTTCAGAAAGTTTAACACAAAAGAAGAAGCTATTTGTTTTATTATGAACAAAAAATGGAACGACTGGCTAATTAAAAAAGATATAACAGATTATACAAAAATAA
>CAVFEO010000087.1:2262-3646 GCA_963621425.1 bacterium
TAACTTTTTTTTGGAACATAAAAAATATTGTGTTAAAATGCATAAAGCTGGTTTACAACACTTGTTTATAAAAAATTTTATTTATACTATACAATCTATGAATACTGAAGATATGCTTAGTATATACGTTAAAAACTTTTTTGGTTTTGCCTTTTTTGGCGTTGTAAATTGTTGGATAGAACGAGATTTTAAAGAATCTATACCAGAATTGCAAGAATATACTAATATAATTAGTTCTTTCATTACAAAAAAATAGACTTAACGCTTGAACAAAATTTGAACTAAATAATTAAATTTTTCACTTTAAAAAATTGACCCCACCCCCAGATAAATGCTAAAGTAAAGTTAGAAACTTAAAGGAGGGAAATTATGAAAGTTTTATCTAAAAGAATCTTTGCTGCACTTACTTGTATTATACTTGCATTGTCAGTAGTTCTTCTTACAAGTTGTGGAGCAACAGATGCTACTCAAGAAGAGGTAGCAAACGCAACTGAAACCGCCGCAAACAATTATTTTGAAACTCGTACAAATTTTGCTAAATTCGCTAATTCTACTTATACTTTTAAGAAAAACAGTGATACTAAAACTAAAGTAACATTAAATTATAAGCAAAACGCTGCAGACGAGCAAACTATTGAAGGAGTTTTTGAAGACCTTAGCAAAAATGAGAGATCTGCAATTATTTACACTAAGCAAATTGGTGATGATATCGCCGTTGTTTTCAAAGTAAATAACTCGGAGTATTCTAAGGTTCATAGTAAAGAGCTTGATGAAACTTTAAAAGTTACTGAAGGCACTGATGTTGCTGACTTGACTTATACTTTTGCACCAATAACAGTAGATAGTGTTACAACATATTACCTAGTATGTGAAGGTACACAAAAAGACGCTGGTGATGCAGAAGCAACTACTGTAAAAACAAAATACACTTATGCAACAAGAGACGCATATGTAGAAGCAATTAACGATGTTTTCCAAGAAGTAAATGATACTGTTGTTCAATATTTCTTTGAAATATCAACTCCTGATTTAATGTTAACAGGTGGAAAAGCTGTTAAAGAAGGAAACAAAATGACCTTTAGTTATGATATGACATCTACATCAGTAGAAGATCATACTCAAAACTATGCTATAGCCAAAATACAAATGGTTGCTAATGTAGTATACAATAACAATGTTATTGATTCTGCTAATACAACATATAAAACAAATTCTAAGAATTTAAATAGTGTTGCAAATAGCAGTTTACAATTTGCAAATGGCTCAAATGTAGAAGTTATTACTACTGTTGGTACTGATTTTGTTGAAAACACATATTTGCCTATGGAAATTGACTATATTTTAGGTCTATTATCTAATCCAATGATATAATATAATTAAAAGT
>CAVFEO010000088.1:0-3486 GCA_963621425.1 bacterium
ATATTATATAAGAAATACAAAACAATAGCAAATAAATTTTAATAATTATTTACTAAAAAGCCAATTAAAGCTAAAAAACTTTTATTTTTATCTGTTTGCTAAATCTTACTTATTTGTTTATTAATAAAAAAACCGCACTTTAATGTGCGGATTTTTATGCTGAAAGTTTTGCTCTGCCTCTTGCTCTGCGTCTTTTTAATACTTTTCTACCAGATGTAGTTTTCATTCTTTGACGGAAGCCATGAACTTTACTTCTTTGTCTTTTTTTAGGTTGATAAGTTCTCTTCATTAAAAGTGCTTCTCCTTTATTTAAAAATTAATACCTTGCCATTATACAATCTTTAAGATAAATTGTCAAGTATTTACAAAGATAAATTTTTAATTATTACTCTTTATTTATGATAAGTTTTGCCCGACCAAATGGTAGTTGTTCTATATATTTGTTCAAGTAACACTATACGCATTAATTGGTGAGGAAAAGTAAGACGAGAAAAACTAATTTTTTGATTACACTTATTTATAACTTTTTCACTTAACCCATCACTTCCACCAATAATAAAAGTTACTGTTGCATTATCTTGAAATTTTTGGTTTAAATTATTTGCGAACTCAACACTATCAAACTGTTTAGCATCAATACAAAGAGCAATTGCATAACCTTTAATTTTTGGTAATAGCAGTTCTGCCTCTTTATCTTTTTTTATTTGCAATTCTTTTTCGCTAAGTTTTTCGCTAGACGATTGCTCTGGAACAATTGTTACATCAATAGCACAGGCAGAACTTAACCTTTTTAAATATTCTGCTTGTGCTTCTTTTAAATATCCTTCCTTTAAATCGCCAACACACAAAATTTGAATTTTTTTCATTTTCTTATACTTGCCTGTGCTCCAGCTAATTTAGCAATAGCTACTCTATATGGAGAACATGACACATAGTCTAGCCCTAAATTATAGCAGAATTCAACAGATTCTGGGTTCCCACCATGCTCGCCACAAATACCTATTTTTAATTTTGGTTTAACTTTTCTACCTTTAGATGTTGCTATTTTCATTAATTCACCAACACCTTTTATATCAATAGTTTCAAAAGGATCTCTTTCAAGCAAGCCTTCATTTACATACTGCTTTAAGAACTTGGTGCTATCATCTCTACTTAAACCATATGCCATTTGAGTTAAATCGTTTGTACCAAAAGAGAAAAAGTCTACAGATTCTGCTAGCTCATCAGCAACAAAACAAGCTCTAGGGACTTCTACCATTGTACCAATTTTATACTCAATAGTGATTGTTGATTTCTTAAATATTTCTGTAATTTCGTTTTCTATAATGCTTTTTACATAATCACATTCTTTCTTGCTTGTAATTAATGGTATCATTATTTCTATATTTGGTTCAACGCCAGTTTTTTCTTTACTTTCAATACCCGCTTCAATAATTGCGCGAGTTTGCATTTTTGCAATACTTGGATACGCGACAGCAAGTCTGCAACCACGGAAGCCAAGCATTGGGTTAAACTCTTGCATAGACGCAATAATTTCGTTTAATTTTTGCATATTTAATGATGAACATGATGCAAGTAAAGCCTCTTTTTCTTCTTCTGTTTTAGGCAAAAACTCATGCAAAGGTGGGTCTAGCAATCTAATTGTTACAGGGTCACCATTTGCCTCTTTAAGCATACCAACAAAATCGCGTTTTTGCATTGGCAAAATCTTCTTTAAAGCCTTTTCTCTCTCTGGTTCATCTTGAGCAACAATCATTTCTCTTATTGCTTGAATTCTATCTTCTTCAAAGAACATATGCTCCGTTCTGCAAAGACCAACCCCGCTAGCTCCAAAAAGTTTAGCTACTTTTACATCTTCAGGTTTATCTGCATTTGCAAAAACTTTGATTTTTGAATATTTGTCACACCAATCAATTAGTGTTTGAAATTCATCAGTAATAACATTTTCTTTTATACTTAATTGTTCTTTATAAATTTTACCCGTTGTCGCATCTATAGATATAATATCACCTTCATGTAATGTTTCGTCACCAATATCTACAACTCGTTTATTCATATCAATTTCAATTTTAGCGCAACCAGTTATACATGGTTTACCCATACCACGAGCAACAACTGCAGCGTGAGAGGTTTTTCCGCCCCTAACTGTAACAATGCCTTGAGCATTATGCATACCTTCAATATCATCAGCACTTGTTTCAAATCTTACAAGTATTGCATCTTCGCCATTTTCTTTGTAATTTAAAACCTTTGTTGTTGTTAACGCTATTTTACCACAAGCACAACCTGGTGATGCTGCAGTTCCACTTGTTAATGGCTTGCATTTTTCTACCTCTTTAGGGTCAAATGTAGGATGCAATGCGTTTTGCAAATTGCTAGGAGAAACCAAATTAATTGCTTGTTTTTCTGTAACAATATGCTCTTTTACCATATCTGTTGCAATTTTTAGTGCTGCTGTACCAGTTCTTTTACCACTACGAGTTTGCAAAATATAAAGTTTATTCTCTTCAACAGTAAATTCCATATCCTGCATATCTTTAAATCTGCGTTCAACCAATTTGCAAACATCTGAAAATTGTTTATAAATTACTGGACTAACTTCTTTTAATTGAGATATAGGCATTGGGGTTCTAATACCCGACACAATATCTTCTCCTTGTGCGTTAACCATATATTCGCCAAAGATCTCATTTTCACCTGAATTTGGGTTTCTTGTAAAGGCTACACCTGTACCGCTAGTTTCACCCATATTACCAAACACCATTGTTTGAACATTCACAGCAGTTCCCCAATCTGATGGGATGTTATTTATTTTTCTATAAACAACAGCCCTCGTATTTTGCCATGAACGGAAAACAGCGCCCACAGCATTAATTAACTGCTCTTGAGCTGATGTTGGGAAATCTTCTCCTAAACGCTTTTTATATAGCGTTTTAAAACTATCTATTAAATCTTGTAAATTTTCACTTGTAAATTCACTATCTTTTTCTATTTTTAGGGATTTCTTTTTCTTATCTATAATTTTTTCAAACTCCGCATTATCTATGCCCATTACAACTTCGCTATACATTTGCACGAATTTTCTATAGCAATCATAAGCAAAGCGTTCATTGTTTGTTTTTTCAGCTAAAAACCTTACAGCTCTATCATTAAGCCCTAAGTTTAAAATTGTATCCATCATTCCTGGCATAGAAACTCTAGCACCAGATCTAACAGATAAAAGTAATGGATTTTTATCATCTCCAAATTTTTTACCAGTTTTAGCCTCAACTTTGGCTATTGCTTTTAAAATTTGTTCTTTTAATTTATCTCCCAATTCACCATTTTGTTGGTTATACAAATTGCACGCTTCTGTTGAAATTACAAACCCATACGGAACAGGCAATCCCATTCTTGTCATTTCGCAAAGGTTAGCGCCCTTACCACCAAGTAAATTGCGCATATTTGCCCTACCTTGGTTAAACATATACACATATTTTTTTGTAC
>CAVFEO010000089.1:0-3469 GCA_963621425.1 bacterium
AATTTATGTAGAACAAACCTTTATAGATAATTACTTATTAACATATATTTTATTATTATCATCTTTTCATTTAATTGCGTGCAATTATAAAAGGTGGCAAATACACTGTGCGTGTGCTTTTTCTGCATTTTTAACGCTGTTTTTCCCGCTATTGAATTTGTTTGGAGTGTTTTTATTTTTATTTAAAATGCTAGTTGGATATATAATTATATTTTTATCTAGTATAAAATTAAATTATAAAATGCAACTAAAATTATATTTAGCATTTTTAACTTCAACTTGTTTATATGCAGGCATATATTTTGCACTTTATTACGCACTTTTAGTTCCGTGCAATATAACATTTGTGCCAATTGGGTTGTTTGCAGTTTTTGTTTTTATTATGGCAAAATGTACTTTAAAAATATTAAAAAAATATTCTTCGCCATTTTTTTCAAACAATGCTTTTTATTGTGAAATGATGTTAGGTAAAAACAAAGTATGTTTTAATGCCTTTTTAGATACTGGCAATATGCTAGTTGATAACATATCAAACTTGCCGGTAATGGTAATAGATGCAGAGGTGTTAAATCAAGTTTTAACAAAAAAGCAAATAGCATCTTTACTTATGTGTAAAAACTGTGATGAATTGTTTGATAATATTCATTATTGCCCTTATCAAACAGTTGCGGGTGCAAAGCAGTTGATTACTTTTGTTCCAAAAAGCGTAACAATAAAAATAAAAGGGCGAGTGCAAAGCGTTAAATGTATAATTGGCGTAAGTAAGCAAAAAGTTTTTAAAAGTAAAAATTATCAGGCTATTTTTGGAGAGAGTGTGTTAGGAGGTAGTTATGTTTTTAATTGATAAAATAAAAAGTTTTCTATATTTAGGCAAGGTTTATACTCAAGAGCAGGTTGTGCATTTTTTGTGTAGCGGGTCACCTCTGCCAAACCCGCTAAACGAAGATGAAGAACAAAAGTATTTGATGCTACTTGATACAGATAAAAGAGATGAAGCGTGTAATGTTTTAATAGAGCATAACATACGGCTTGTAATATATATAGCAAAAAAATTTGAAAACACTGGCGTTGATACAGAAGATTTAATTTCCATTGGTTCGCTTGGGCTAATTAAAGCCGTAAAAAGTTTTAAAAATGATAAAAATATTAAACTTGCTACTTATGCTAGCCGTTGCATTGAAAACGAAATTTTAATGTATTTTAGAAAGATAATTAAAACCAAAAGTGATTTAAGTTTGGATGAGCCTCTTAATATTGATTATGATGGCAACGAACTTTCGTTTGGCGATATGCTTTGTATGGAAGATGTTAGGTGTGATTTAGAACTTGAACATAAAGAAGAAAAACAAGAATTAATTAAAGCCATAGAAAAATTAAGTGATAACGAAAAGTTAATAATGGAACTTAGGTTTGGCTTAAATGGTGGAGAAGAATACACACAAAAAGAAGTTGCAGATATTTTGGGAATTTCGCAAAGTTACATAAGTAGGTTAGAAAAAAAGATTTTTGCTAAATTAAAAAAAGAATTATCAAAAACTTTGTAAACATAAAATGTATAATAATTAACAACTAGGCAAACATAAAACAAGATAAAAGTAAAAAGGAAAAATCTTGTTTTATGGCAAATAAAGTGCATATATGTGGCGTTAATACATCACTGCTTCCAACGCTATCATCTAAAGAAGCTCACGAACTTATGTTAAAAGTAAAAGCAGGAGATGAAAAAGCACGAGAAAAGTTTATTTATTGCAATATGAAATTAGTGCTTTCTATATGTCAATACTTTACAGATAAAAAGGAGAGCCTAGATGATATTTTTCAAATAGGTTGTGTTGGCTTAATTAAAGCAATTGATAATTTTAATGTAGATTTAAATGTAAGATTTTCAACTTATGCGGTACCAATGATTAGGGGAGAAATTAAGAGATATTTAAGAGACAACTCTCTTGTAAGGGTTTCTCGTTCACTTAGAGATATTGCATATCAAGCGCTAAAAAGTAGGGAAAAATTAATGCAAGATGGGCAAATTGAACCTAAACTAGAAGATATTGCTCAAGATACCGGTATAGCGTTAAATGATATAATTTGTGCGCTAGATGCTATATCAGATACAATTTCACTAGATGAGCCCGTATATAATGATGGAGATGATGCAATACTTATATCAGACCAAATTGTAAGTACAGACGGCTCTAGTGAATATGATAAATTAGATTTAAGACAAGCACTAGATGCTTTGCCTAAAAGAGAAAACCAAATACTTTTAATGCGCTATTTTTTAGGTAAAACGCAAATAGAAATATCAGAAGAAATTGGTATATCTCAAGCGCAAGTTTCTAGGCTTGAAAAAAACGCCCTGCATAGTATGAAAAAGTTATTATCATAAAAATATACTTTTAAGTAATTTTTTGTAAAAGATAAGCATAAAATACAAAAGTATATTGCAAAATGTTTTATTTTGTCGTGAGGGATAAATGTTAGAAACATCTTTTTTTGAACTGCGGACAAAAAGTGTTATTAATGTTATTGATGGTAAAAACTTGGGCAACATTTGTGATGTGATAATGGAAATATGCACTGGTAAAATTTTGGGGTTTGTTGTTCCGGGTAAGAAAAAATGGTTCCAAATATTTTCATCTTGCGATAATATTTTTATACCATATCACAATATCTGCAAAATAGGAGTGGATAGCATTTTAGTAGAACTTAACCATACTGAAATAAGAGATTTTAAAACAAACAGTTTTAGCGATGTAACAATTATAGATAAATGTCCACCATCTCCGCCTCCGCCTAAAAATGATTATTTAAAATGTGGCAATTATAGTCAAATGGAGTATTGTCCTTGTAAAAAACCTTTTAAGAATTTTAAAGGGTGAAAACTTAGCCTAAAATTACCGAAAAACAAAATGCAACCCGTAAAAATATATGATTTTATTTTAATTTTGCATAAATTTTCAAACATATGTTTTATGCTAGTTTGTAGCAAAAAATGCCGTTTGAGTACATTTATTGCATAAAAATTGTAATTAAAAGCCACTTTTTGATAAAAATTTGAAAATTTTTTGAAAAATTTGTATTAAGCCCTTGCTTTTTCCATATTAATATGATATATTAATGTATCAAATATGAAAAAAAGTCATATTTTTAGGGTTTAAAAATATGCATCTATACTATATGTATAGGAACTAAAAGGAGTTATTTATGATATCAATGATTTGCTTTTCAACTGTTCAAATTGTTAGCGTAATTTCTTTGATTGTTGTTGCTTGCGCAATTATATTTTTGTGCGGATTCTTAAAAAGAAAAATAAGTCAAAAGAATTTAATTAATTCTAATAGATTTAGCTATGTTAATTTGGATGCAGATGATAATAGCGAAAAAGTTGAAGGCGTTAGTATGCTTGCAAAAAGAAAGTATATCGTAAGTGAGCAAAATAAAATTAAACCTATAACATATACTCTTATAG
>CAVFEO010000090.1:0-3422 GCA_963621425.1 bacterium
CTTTTTTAGTAATTCCTAATTTTTGATCTATTTTACTTATAACTTCATCAAGTACTTGTTGTTGATTTTTATTTTGCACTTCAACCACATTAAAAATTTCACTGTATTTTTCAGCCAAGTAATTATACGCTTCAAAAATTCTATGTTTTTCTTCTTCAGACCTATCATCTAGTCTATTTTCTATATTTGTTCTAAAACTCTTTTCTACTTTTAAATAAATAACCATATCTGGCACAACACCACGCAAAGCAAATTGATTAACAGCCTCTACATTAGCAATACCAATGTTTGCACCACTACCTTGATAAGCATATGAAGAATACACAAATCTATCGCAAATTATAAGGTTGCCATTAATTATGCCAGGTTTAATAACCTTATCAACAAGTTCACTACGAGAAGCACTAAACAAATACATTTCCGTTTCTTTAGTAATTGTTGGATTATCCATAATTAAATTTCGAACTTTTTCGCCAAACTCTGTTCCGCCAGGTTCTCTAACAAAAATTGCATTTTTGTAATGCTCTTTAAGTCCGTTTATAACAGAAGTTTTACCGCAACCATCGCCACCTTCTATAACAATAAACTTACCTAATTCCAAATTTCCCATATGCATATACCTCACAGATATTATAGCAAAATAAACAGATATAAGCAAATAAAAAATGACACCAATGTGCCATTTTTTGAATTAGTTTTATTGGAATAGTTTCCTTAAATATTCTGCTGCGTCTACCTGCACTGTTGTACGAGATAGCGGGCCTGTAATTAAGAAGGCGTTACCAATACCTGCCGTAACAATTTGGTTTTGTTCCTCTTCGTTAATACCACCGGCATTACGATACAAACCAACTAAGTCTGTCATATCGTTTGGTGCAAGTGAGAATATTAATGAATATTGGCACGCATTAATAACCGCTGTTGATTGCCTTGCAATTTCTGGGCTACCAACAAAGTCTTTAATGTTTTGTGTAATTACTATTTGCATACCATCATATTTACGAATACGCTTTGCCATTTGAACCATAAAGTCTAGCGCTATTGGATACTTAGGGTTAATGAACAAGTGGGCTTCATCTACAGCCACAATAATCTTTCTCTTAATGCCATCTTTTTTGTATTTTGCATTAAATTCTCTGTTTTTAATAATTTCGTTATCTAAATATTTAAACACCAGTAACATTTGTGCTGCTGCAATAATTGTATTTCTGTTTGATAACAAACTTAAGAAAGAGAATGTAACAAAATTTTCTTTTGTTTCAATACTAGATGGTCCATTCCAAAGGTTAGCATTTCTTCCGCCAGTTGCAAACTTTTCTATATATGTTTCTATCGTTTTTAAGTTTTGCAATCTATACGCATCACTCTCAGACTTAATTTTTGCTCTAACCATTGCAAGTAAGTCATCAAATATTGGAAAATCTTCTGGTTTAAGTGTTTTTAACACAGTATTTTCATCAATACCTTTCTTTTTATACATGTCCATAATGACGGTGTTCAACAACTCTAGAGCATCAGAATTCAAACCATCAAGCACAGTTCTAAAAAATTCTTCTAAGAATTGTAAGTGCAACGCAAAAGAATCATCACCTTTACCAGCTTGTTTTGTAACCTTCTTTTTAGTCGCAACATCTTCACTTTCTTCATCTTCTTGATTATCCAATTCAACTTCATCATCTTTTAAAGTTGAGAAAATATGGAACGGATTAAAAGTACCAGAAGCTGAAGAACCAACATCCATCATTTTGCCATGAAGACTTTTAGTTAAAATATCATATTCGTTTTCTGGGTCCAAAATAAATATTTTGATATTATCGGCAGCAAAGTTAGAAAGTAATGTTTTTGTTGCGTACGATTTACCAGAACCTGATTTACCAATAATCATCATATTTGAGTTAACTCTTTCAGTATCACGCTTAAAGAAATCTACAAACACAGGATATTCATTGTATCCCAAATAAAAACCTTTTTCATCTTGTAATTCTGTTGAAACAAATGGGAACATTGCAGCAAGCGTTGTTGTTGGAATGCCTCGCATTGCTTCTTTGATGTTATCACGCTCTGAAATAGTAGAGCTAATAAACCCATCCACTTGCCTACCGAGCATATCGCTATATTTAAAGCCGTTTTGTTTAATCATAGCGCGAACTTCTTTTTTAGCACTATCTTCGCAAATAATATGCATATTAACATTAAATAATTGCTCGTTATTATTTTTTAAATCTTGCAAAAGTTCTCTTAACGAATCTATGTGTGTTGCAAGTTCTATTTGTGCAGAATCTCTATATGTTCTAGCTGCTTTGTCTTGCATTTCAATAAGAGCTTTATCTATCTGCCTTTCACTGTTTAGTTTTGGCACTGGTTTGATATTAACAAAAACTTTAGTACCTTCAATGCTAAACAAACTGTACCCCCAAGCATTACCGACATGAAGAGGATAGTCTGTTATGGTATAACGCCTATAGGCCTCGTTATCAATTAAAGTTGAACGCATTTTAAACTGAACTTCTTTAGGTGAAATCCAATTTACATAGTCATCTTCAAGCATATGGCTTGCTTCTCTTTCATCATAATCTTTGGTGTATGTAGACTTTAAGAAAGCCGCAAGTTTATATCCTGTAACCAAACTACATCTTACTGGAGTAACACTTGATTGTAAAGATGACATCATTCCCTCTATTGTTGTATCAAGCGATTCCATATCTTTATCATAAACAACAAGATAAAAGTGGTCTTTATATTTTTTCTCTTGTTCGTTATTATATGCCATTTGAGCCGTTCGGTTTTCAAGAACATCAGTTCTTACATCTAACTCTTCTTTACTAAATTCTCCTTTTTCATACATAAATGTAAGATGATCTAATTTAATTTCTTCGTTTTTAATATAATCATCAAAAAGAATTGGAGATGTTGTTTTAACTATAGTACATTGTTGTTCTTGCGTCATTCTTCTAAGAGCATTAGCAAAAGTATTAATAAGCATTTCTTGTTTATAATCATCATACAAATAGAAAGAAAGAGGTTTTATTTCCAAAACAGAAGCTTTATATTCTGTATAATCGATATATTTATCCAAATAAATTCTATCAAAAGGAATTAATTTAGACATCTTTGTAAAGCCTTTACGATTTTCGCTAACAGAGAATTTTTTTGCATAAGCCAAATATCTAAAAACAAGACCAATATAACCATAAAAACGCAACCCCTCTTCAACCTTCATAAAAAGGGCTATACCTACTGCTGCCCACGCAATAGCCATATAAATATGAATAGGCTCACCATTTACTCTAAAGTTAGACAAAATTAGAGCAATTGCAACCCCTACTATAATAACCAAATAAACTAAGTCAGATAATGTAATGCCTTTCAAAAATTCCATCTGAACTCTAGTTTTTCTTGGAATAATTCTTGTTGCCAACTTA
>CAVFEO010000091.1:0-3275 GCA_963621425.1 bacterium
GTTTTTTACTTTTAAACACAGGAAGTTTTTCTATCATATTTTTTTGTTTAGCATCTTCTGCTACAATAATAGAATCGCCAGCATCTGCATTGTTTTCCAAAACTTTTTGCAAAAATTGCTTGTATTCTTTATCTGGCAAATTTTGTAATTTTTTTAAAGCCAAATCAAAAATATCTAAAAGTATATTTTGCTTTGCTTTTAGAATTTCTTTAGATCTTTCAACATATGTAATATCTTTTTCTTTTTCTAATTGCTTATTAAAACTTTCTTTAATAGCATTTATTTCTTTATGCAAAAATTCTTTTTCAGCATCTTCTTTTTCTTTTAAATAAGCAGAAGCCTTATCTTTAGCATCTTGCAAAATGTATTGCTTTTTAAGTTCTGCATCAGCAAGAATTTTTGCAATTAATTTTTTATCTCTATCCATTTACACCACCGCTAAAAGTAATATAGATACAACTAACGCTAAAATAGTATATGTTTCTATCATTGCCGGGAAAAGCAACAACTTACCAGAAAGTGATTCATCTTTTGCTATTGCATAAATGCTTGCAACAGAACATTTTGCTTGATAAATTGCAGCAACAAAACCTACAATTGTTAAAGGCATTAGCGCAAATAGCAAACTTAAACCTTGAGCAACAGTTTCTATTGAAGCCAAATAACTTTGAGCCAAAATAGCCATTACGAAGCCATAAATACCGTTTGTTGCAGGCAACACAACAAACACTAAAACCTTACTAAACTTTTTAGGGTTTTCTGCTAAAACCCCTGCACCTGCTTGACCTGTTTTATACAGACCTATTGCAGAACCACAACCGCACGCAAAAACGCAAAGTGCAATACCTATAATTCCTATAACATAACCTGTCATACTAAATTTCTCCTAAATCGTATATTTTTGTATATTTTTGTTCTACACTAAATGGCTCAAACAATTCGCCTTCACCAGTGTAAAATTTACCAAAGTATTCTACATATTGTAATCTTGTATCGTGAATATATGCACCAAGTGCACCCATTGCTATGTTAAACGAGTGCCCAATAAGCATTATTATAAAGCCAAATATATATCCTATTGGCGAAGTCATAATTGATAGCGCAATTTCGTTAAACTGTTGACCAATTATTGCACCTGATAACATTAAACCAAAAAGCCTTGCATAACTTAAAATATCACTAAACAAGTTTATAATGCCGTAAAGAGCAGAAAAACTCTTTGTAAACTTTGTAAAGCCTTTTGTCCCAATGCCTGCAAGAATTACACCAAACGCAAGTCCAACTATCATTATAATTAAACCTGGCGTTTGAATTGCTTGTAAAACATTTGCAAAGCCTGCAGATAAATTTAGAGCAAAGAAATCTGTCATAAATTTCGCTGCAGCCATAACCATACCAACAAGGAATAGCACCCACGCAACGCCGTGCACAAGCCCAGCCATTATTTTGCCATGCTTAAAGTAGTTTATTCCGCGAAGCAAATAACCAAACGCTATTTGGCAGATACCCATTAGCATGCAAATTAACAATAGTTCTATTGGACTTGCTTGTGGGTCTGGCATTATACCATTTGGGAAAATTGGCATTAAATCTGTGCTAAATCCAAATACAGAGCCAAACAAAAATCCCCAAATTATTGTAAATATGCCAGCAGTTCCAATCAACTTCCAAAGTTTTCTAGCACCAGTTGAAAGGCTTTTTTTATTTGCTAATATAAAGCCTATAATGCACAATACTATTCCATAGCCAATATCCGCCACAATAAAGCCAAAGAAAACCATAAAGAAAACAAACACTGACCATGTTGGGTCTACATCGTGGTAATTTGGCACTGAATACATATTTACAACAAAATCTGCTTGTTTTGTTATTTTGCTTCCGACTATTTTGGTTGGAGGATTATCTTTTGATGTGATTTTTTGATTTTTAATAATCAAACTGTCAAACTTATCTTCCATCGCATTAATAAAAGATTCAACTTCTTTCTTTTCTACATAACATTCAAGCGTAAAGGTAGAATCTGTTTTTTGCATATACTGTTCTTTTTTTAATTTAGATAACTTGTAACGAACATAATCACAAAAAAGTTTCAGTTTGCTTAAATTTTTAGCATAATCTCTTAGTTGTTTAAACAGTTCTATATTTTTGTTTTCATACTCTCTAATTCTTGCATCCAACTCTTTTATCTTGTTTTCGTAAAGAGCGCAAAGTTCATTGCCCAAATACTTAAACGAAAAATATAATTCAATTGTGCCGGCTTTCGTTTCTTTTATTTCAAGACATTCTTTTAAAGAAGCCAACTGCTCGCTTAAACTTTCATATGTTTGCTTATCTACTTCATAAACAGATTTTAAGCCATTATTTGTTGCAATAAAGGCAATATCTTCAATATCCTCTTCCTCTTCATCTTTTGGCAACAATTTGTTTATTTGTTCAAGAATTGTTCTAATAGTTTCTGCACTTTTTGTTTGTTTAACATTGCTTGTTTTGTTTGTTTGATTGGTTAATTTGCGCAGTTCTATTGGAACCATTTGATATTTTTCTTTTTTGCACTTTTTAATAATGCCTGAATTTTTTGCAATTTCATCTAAAAGTTTTGTAACTTCATCAACAACTAACATATTTGCATCAAACATATTTTCCTGCGCTAAAAAAGTTTTGTAATTACATTCGTTTTGTTCCCCATCTTCAGTTATTTGCCCCAGGGCGTTAATTGATGCTTCTGTTCTACTTAAAACCTTTTCAATAAGTAATATTTCTTCTGCATTATCAATTTTTTGAATCCCTTTTATTTCTTCAGATTCTTTTATATGACATTTACCAGATTTTGCAACTTCGTTTAATACTTGGTCTTTATCTTGAAGCATACCTATTATACGAAGTTTACTCATTTTTGCTATTGCCATTCAGTTAATATCTCCCTTACAATTTGTTCAGCAATTTTTTCTTTTTCGCTATTACACTTTTTTTCTAACAACCTAATATCAGATTTTGCACTTGTTTGCATTTCTTCTGTAATTTTTTGCTTTTCTTCTAAAAAAGCGCTTTGTTGTTGCGCTTTTTCTAGTTTTAATTTTTCTGCAGTTTTATCTCGCAATCCATCAGCTTTTGCATTTGCTTTTAACTTATAACTAGCAGAATCTTGTTCGGCTTGTTCTACTATTTTATTCGCCTCTTGCTCTGCCATTAAAATATTTTGAAATAGTTTATTTATATTTTCCATATTACCCCACTTAATATAATCCAATTTTATATTTTACATATAAAGATGTCAA
>CAVFEO010000092.1:0-3261 GCA_963621425.1 bacterium
TCAAAATCTTCTATACTATTTACCATTGCTTGAACTTTAACATGCTTTTTTGTATTATTGAAATATGAACTCACCCTATTTTTTAAATTTTTAGCCTTACCAACATAAATAACCTTACCTGTTATATCTTTCATAATATACACACCGGCACTAGTTGATATTGTGCTAAACTTTTTTCTTACAATTTCATTCATAGTTTTAGTTTAACACAACAATTTTTTTTTAGCAAGTATGTACAACTTTTTAAGAATAATATTCTTAAATTCAATTTACTATAATAAAAAAAGTCCTATAAGGACTAGTTGTTTAAAACAAAATTAACAAAAGATGAATTTTCTGCTGTGTTTTGCGTTACTTGCTCACTGCCATAAAAAACACTTCTTACTCCTTGAGCAATTGAACTTGTAAACTCTGTACTTGTCATATCTAAAATAAATACAAAATTCAAAACCAACATTATAGCAACAGCCACATAAAAAAGAGTGTTCTTTAAAACCTTATGATTATTTTTAACAACATAAGTTACATTAGGTTCATACACAACACTTTGCTCTTCTTTTTCATCTAACTTCTCTTCTTTATTTACATCTTCATATTCCATAAAAATTCTCCCTTACAAAGTTGCTATTACAAATATATGAAATCAATACCAAATTAGAACTAATAACTTATGAAATCTTTAACTCTTTTAACATTTACTGTATACAATAATGTCATCTCGTTATTATTAGTATTTATTTCTAGTTTAGAAGTTGCGGCTTTAATTTCTAAATACGCTTGTAAACTCTTTTCTATGCATTGCTTAACATTATCATTAAGTGCCTCACCACTATTTAAAGATTTATCTTTTTTTAGAACATAGTCTAATCTTTGATATAATTTACTTGCATTGTTGCCAAACATTTTTATACTCTCCTTTTGATTTTTCGCCTAAAAAAGCCTAAAAAGCCTCTATAACCAGCAGTGCAATCAAATATTTTATTTGTACCGTCTATCAAGTTATCTTTTAGCAGTGTAAATACGCGATTAATTTTGCTTGGTTTTTTGTATATTTTATAAAAATCAGACACACATACTAAATCATCGTCATCAGGAACAACCCCAAGCATATTAATATTCAATAAATCATACACATCTTCAACTGAAAGCATTTCTCTATTTAATATTAAATCACCCCTAACCCTGTTAACAACGCAAGAAATGTTTTCTATTCCGTAATTTTTTAAAATTGAAACAACTTTATCTGCATCTCTTACACTGGATATTTGCGGGGTTACAACAATTACCGCTTCTTCAGCAACGCCAACAGCCCTATGAAAACCGTCTTCAATACCGGCAGGGCAATCTATAAAAATATAATCAAAAAAATCATCTAGTTCTGCAACCACTTTTGCCAGTTCTGCACGAGTTATTTTTGTATATGACCTATTTGATGACAACACATATAAATAAGGATTTTGACCATCTTGAATAAGTGCCTGGCGTGCCCTACATTTGTTATTAACCACATCAAACAAATCAAATACAACCTTATTTTCCAAGCCCATTGTAACATCTAAATTATTGAGCCCAACATCTAAATCCATAAGAACTACCTTATACCCGCTCCAAGCAATAAAGTTGCCAAGGTTTGCACAAATTGTTGTTTTACCAACCCCGCCCTTGCCTGAAGTTATTACAATTTTTCTAGCCACGGCTTTACACCTCCTAAGAAAAAGTTAGCACGCAACCATAAAAAAATAAAGCGATAAATTTAAATAATTTACCGCTTTACATTATTATCTATTTTTTAATTTTTATTTACAATTTTTTTAAGCAAAATTTTATCTTGAAGCAACTTTTTACAGCCATTTGCAAACTCCACATAAGAATCTGTTGGAGTATATATGTTTATATTAAGTTTTTCTTTCATATAACTTTCTAATCCGGTAATTTTTGCATTTCCGCCAGTTATCAGTATACCATTTTCTGTAACATCATTTACGAAATCAGGCGAAATTTGATTTAAAAAAATCATAATACCTTCAGCAATTTTGTCGTAAAACACATTAAAAATTGGGTATAAATCTTTAGCAAGAAGTGATGCCTTACGAGATGATTTTGTTAAAGCATCAAAGCCTGTAAAATTTAAAGAAGAAATATCGCTTTGATACAAAGATGCTAAATTCTTTTTAATTTTTTCAGCAACTGGTTCAATAACTACTATGTTATATTCTCTAAACAAAAAGTTTGCAATCTCTTTATCTATAACATTTCCGCCAATTTCTAGGCTATAACCACAAACAATACTAGAATCGCTAATAAGAGCAAGTTCAGTACTTTCTGCCCCAATATTAACCACCATTTCACCTTTAATTTGTGCAACATCTAAATCTGCACCAAGAGCATCAACAAATACACAAGGCACAAAACAATATTTTCTTATCCCGCACGAAATGGCTAAAATTTCAAAACTTCTGCGTTCTTCTACATCTAGTGCACAATTAACCAAAAATACAACATTTAATTTACTCTTTGGTGCATTAACATACTTCTCTAGTATACTATTAAAGAAAACAATAGCCAAATCCATATTATCAACAGAACAATTAGCAAATGGACTTTCTACAAAAATGCTTCCATCTGTTTTACCAATTAAATCTTTTGCTTTTTGTCCAATTGTTTCTGTAAACAATTTTTTGCCACGCTTACTAAAAGCAACTTTGCTTGGCTCTCTGCAAACAATTCCCTTATCTTTTTGATAAATAATTGTTTCATTATCTCCAAGTTTAACAACAAGTTCAATGTTTTGCATAAGAGCCCTCCTGTTTTATAAAATTTGCAAGTGTTTATCAAACGCTTTTTTAAAATCTGGCACAGCCTTTTTAATATCATCAAGTTGACATGTCATACCCGCCTTAGGAACAACATTTAAAATACACTTATCGCCTAGCACATCACATGCTAAATGATCACAAGTTTTCCCTTTATCAATAAGCCTTGCAAGTTTTAACATAACTGCAAGTTTTTTAACAACATCAATATCTTCTTCTTTTAAAAATTCTTTGTATTTAGCCCAAGATAGGATATCAAATTCATCTAAATTTTGGCTAGCACAAACAAAAGCTGCAAGTAAAATTTCTCTTTGAGTTGCACCATAAATATTAGAATTCAACAAAATATTAAATGAATTTTTTTCAAAATGATAGCAACTAATCCTCATACCGCTATAAGTAAAATATGTAGCAATTTTTAATATTCTATATTGAGGTTTTGCAAATC
>CAVFEO010000093.1:0-3234 GCA_963621425.1 bacterium
ATATAGAATAAACAATTTTTTCAAATTTTAAAAAAATAGGAACAAAATAAAATATTTTTAGGAAAAATTTTCAAATTTAGGAATAAAAAGTGTATAGAATTTATTTTATAGGATAAGTTTATGGAAAATAGTAGAGGCTTTGATAGTGAATGGCTTCAAAAACTGCGTGATGCTAATGATTTAGTAACAACAGCATCAAAGTATGTTCACATAAAAAGGCAAGGCAGAAAGTTTTGGGCTTGTTGTCCTTTTCATCACGAAAAAACGCCATCATTTTGCATTAATCCAGATGAACAGTTTTTTCACTGCTTTGGGTGCGGAGAATCTGGTGATGTTATTTCGCTTGTGATGAAGCTTGAATCGCTTGATTTTATTGATGCGGTTAAATTGCTTGCAGGTAAATGTGGGTTGCCACTTCCAGAATTTAAAGGCGAAAAAGAAATATTTGAGCGTAAGCAGAAAAAAGAGCGTATGCTGGCACTTTTAAAAGATGCTAACTTTTTTTATCACAATGAAATACAAGGGCCAAACGCTGGAGAAGCACTTGCTTATGTTCAAAAGCGTAAACTTGGCAAAGCAGAAATTGAAAAGTTTGGTATTGGTTACAGTTCTAGTTGGGATGGAGTTATTAAATACTTGTTACAAAAAGGTTATACCGCAGATGAACTTTTAGAAATAGGTATAGCTTCACGCGATGAATATGGGAAATTGCGAGACTTTTTTGCTCTTAGGTTAATGTTTCCGTTGTATAATAAATTTGGAGATTGTGTTGGTTTTAGCGGACGAGATATTAAAGGCACAAGCAAGGCAAAATACAAAAATAGTATTCAAAGCATTGTGTTTGATAAAAGCAGTACCATTTTTGCACTAAATCATGTTAAAAATTTAAAGCAAACGCAAAATATTGACCACATTATTATATGTGAAGGTCAAATGGATGTAATTGCTATGCATAAGGCTGGTTTTGTTACAAGTGTGGCGTGTCTTGGTACAGCACTTACAGAAATGCACGCACGCGAAATTAAGCGTGTAACAGATAAGGTTGTGCTATGCCTAGATGGTGATGATGCCGGGGTTACTGCAACTTTGAGAGCAATTCCTATACTGCAAAGTCAAATGCTTGAAGTTAGGGTGGCAACGCTTACTGGCGGTAAAGACCCTGATGAAATTATTGCAAATAATGGCACCGAATTTATGTCTAACATAATTAATTCTGCAGAAGATTGCATTAGTTATCAAATTAAAGCAATTGCAAAAAGATATGACTTAAATGACGGCTCTGGTAAATCTAAATTTTTAAGTGAAGTTTTTGCTCTTATGCGCACACTTCCAACCAAATCAGAAAGAGAGTATTATATTCCGCTAATTTCTGACTTATCAAAAGTAGCACAGCGTGTTATTAGAGAAGATGTTTCTGATATCGCTTATGTTAATACTAGGGAAGAAATTGAAAGAGAAGAAGATAAACTAACCCACCAAGCAGATGCATTACTTCAAGCACAAATTTTTGTTTTAGCATCGTTAGTAGATAACAAGGATTATGCTGTTCTTGATGATGGATTTGACTTGTATTTGCTTGATAATGAATTAAAACAGTTGTATGAGTTTATTAAGCAAAAAAAGAGGTATAACGAACCAATTAGCAAAGTTATTGTTTATGATAAATTTGGCGATAGCAACCAAACAATTAAAACTTGCTTAAATTATAATTTTGATGCCTACAAAGAAGAAGGGCTAAAAGAATATTTTACATCTTGTGTTAATTTAATTAAAAAGAAAATTATAGAAGAAGAAATAGAAAACTTACAAAAGACAATATCATCTGCAAAAGATATTGCGGAAAAGAGAGAACTTGTTTTAAAACTTTCTCAAAAAATAAAAGAAAAACAAAATTTAAATAAGGTGAATTAATGAAAAAAAATAATGATAATTTAAATATGGAAAAACAAGAAACAACAGAAGAACAAGAGACAAAGGTAAATAACGAATCTATTTATGATTTTAATTCTCCAGAAGCAAAAGAATTATTTGCTAGAAAGCAAGTTGAAGATGTTATGAACAAGGTTAAAGAAATGGCTAAATCAAAACCAAACCTTAAAGAAGAAACCGTTGTTCTAGCACTTTTAAATGCCCATCTTGCTATGGAAGAAGCAGATATGGTTCTTGCTAAATTAAAACAAGAAATTGATATTAAAGATAGTAAAGATGAACTTGAAGATGTAGATAGTTTTATTGGCACAGCAGGTGGAGATGACCCCGTTAAAATTTACCTAAAAGACATTGGTAGATACCCATTGCTTTCTCATCAAGAAGTTATTGAACTAGCTAAAAGGCGTGACCAAGGCGATGAAGATGCTAAAAAGAAACTTGTTGAATGCAACTTGCGTTTAGTTGTTTCTATTGCAAAGGTACTTGTACCAGGTTCTAATATGCCATTTTTGGATCTTATTCAAGAAGGTAACCTTGGTTTGATTAAGGCGGTAGAAAAATTTGATTATACCCGTGGTTGTACTTTTGCTACATATGCTACATACTGGATTAGACAAGCAATTACAAGAGCAAAAACTAATAAGGGTAGGTCAATTAGGCTTCCTGTACATATGGTAGAAACATTACATAAACTTGCTAAGGCAAACAGAATGCTATCTCAAAAACTTGGCAGAGAACCAACCGATGCAGAACTTGCAGAAGAAATGGGTATGGATGAAAGAAAAATTTGTGAAATACAAAAAATTTCTCATGAACCAACAAGTTTTGATTCAACTTTGGGCGAAGATGAGGATACAAAATATGGCGACTTAATTCAAGATGAAAGCATAGAAACACCTATGCAAGCCACAATGAAATCAATGCTACATGATCAACTTATGAGCATAATTTCTGAATTAATGCCAAGAGAGCAACAAGTTATTAATTTGCGTTTTGGTCTAGAGGATGGACATCCAAGAACATTAGAGGAAGTTGGTAGAGAATTTAATGTTACAAGAGAAAGAATTAGACAAATAGAATCTAAGGCTATGAGAAAATTAAAACAACCAAACAGAATTAAAAAATTGTTAGATTATGATGATATTAATTAATTGGAGATTATTATGTACGAAAATATATTTGAATATCAAAAGTATGATATGGAAATTTATAAGATAAAAAACAAGTTGGAAGCATCAAATTATAAAAAGCTTGTATCTTCTATGGTTAAAAAGAATAAAGAAATTCAAGATAATAAAAATAAAA
>CAVFEO010000094.1:0-3232 GCA_963621425.1 bacterium
ATAACATATACTCTTATAGAAAAAGAAAATGCTGTAATTTTAGTAAACGATGTTAAAGTTACATATAAGAGTGGAGATGTTATTGAGTTTAAAGAAGGCGACACAGTAAGTTCAGTTGATGATAATATTATGTTAGCTTATTAATAACAAATTTAAGGTATGCAAAAGCATATCTTTTTTTATTTAAAAAACTATTGCTAAAAATAGTAAAACTTGCTAAAATTAAATAAAACATTTTTAGAGGTGTAAAATGGATAAAGAACAACTTTTAATTGTAGAAGATATGCTTGCTAAAAAAAATGCAGTGCATCAAGATATAGAATATATAAAGGAGTGCCTTTGACTACGCTAGTAAAAAAGAAGAACAAGAAATTTTAACTAGCAAGGCAAGCGATCCAGCTCTTTGGGATAACCAAACAGAAGCTCAAGCGGTAAACAAAAAATTAAGTAGTATAACAAACAGTATAAATCAAATAGATTTTTTAGAAAAAACTTATAACGATTTTGTAGATGCTCTTTCTTTAGTTGAGGAAGATAACGAATATATTTCTGTCGCACAAGAAGAGTATTCAGAGTTGAGTGGTTTGGTTCAAAAATTAAAAATACAAGCATTACTTTCTGGCAAATACGATAACAATAAGGCAATTGTAACCATTAATGCCGGTGCGGGCGGAACAGAAGCACAAGATTGGGTTAGTATGCTTTTTAGAATGTATACAATGTTTGCAAGCAAGTACAAATACAAACTTGAGGTATTAGATGAGCAAGTAGGTGAAGTTGCGGGCATTAAAAGCATTATGTTTTCGCTAGAAGGCGAATATGCTTATGGATATATGAAGTGCGAAAAAGGCGTTCATAGGTTGGTGCGAATTTCTCCATTTGATAGTGGGGCAAGAAGGCACACAAGTTTTGCAAGTGTGGAAGTTATTCCTGAAGTTGAAGAAGTGAATGATGTAGAAGTAAAACCAGAAGATATTAGGGTAGATACATTTAGAGCAAGTGGCGCAGGAGGTCAGCATATTAACAAAACTGATAGTGCTATTAGAATAACGCATTTTCCAACGGGTATTGTTGTAACATGCCAAAACGAGCGTAGCCAGTTTCAAAATAGGGACAAAGCAATGCAAGTTTTAAAAAGCAAGTTGCTACAATTAAAAATTCAAGAAGAAAACGAAAAAATGAAAGAACTTAAGGGTGAAGAGAAGAAAATAGAATGGGGAAGTCAAATTCGTTCATATGTGTTCTGCCCATACACTCTTGTTAAAGACCATAGAACTAATTTTGAAAACACAAATGTTCAAGCAGTTATGGATGGAGATATTTTTCCGTTTATAGAAGAATACTTAAAATATAGTAATAAGTGAGTTATATATGAGTTATAAAAAACAAGTAGAAGAAAAATTAAAACAAATACGCTCAAAAGGACAAGGCGTAATAGTCCTTGGCATAGAATCATCTTGTGATGAAACTAGCATTTCTGTTGTGCGTGATGGCAGAGAAGTTTTGTCTAACATTGTTGCAAGCCAAATAGATATACACACAAAGTTTGGTGGAGTTGTACCAGAGGTTGCTAGCCGTAACCATATTGCGTGTATTAATAATATATTTGATAGAGCATTGCAAGAAGCGGGCATAACAAGGCAAGATATAGATGCGGTGGCGGTTACTTATGGCGCTGGGTTAATAGGTGCGCTTTTTGTTGGTGTAAATTTTGCAAAGGCGCTTGCTTATGCTTTGGGGGTTCCGCTAATTGCAGTAAATCACATACAAGGGCACATAGCATCAAATTACATCAGTTTTAAAAATTTAAAACCGCCTTTTATGTGTTTGCTTGTATCTGGTGCGCACACAAGCATTTTTAATGTTCAAGATTATACAACGCTAAAACTAATAGGACAAACAGTAGATGATGCTGTTGGTGAGGCTTTTGACAAGGTGGCTCGTGTTGTTGGTCTTGGTTATCCCGGTGGGCCAAAAGTAGAAAAAGAAGCCCTAAAAGGTAAAGATAGCATTATCTTTAAAAAGCAAAATGCACTAAAGCATACATATAATTTTACATTTAGCGGAATTAAAACCGCCGTTATAAATTATGTTTCTAATGCATCTAATAGGGGCGAACAAGTTGTGAGAGAAGATATATGTGCAAGTTTTCAAAGCACGGTAGCAAAAGAACTTTGTGATAAGGCTTTGCGTGCTTGCCAAGAGTATAAGCAGAACACTCTTGTAATTGCTGGCGGTGTTTCTGCTAATAGATATATATTCAATTTTATTAAACAACAAGGCGAAAAGGTTGGTGTGAGCGTTTATGCTCCACCAGTAGCTTTGTGTACAGATAATGGAGCAATGGTTGCAAGTTGCGGTTATTACAATTTAATGAACAATGTTGGAATTAGCGATATTAACTTATCTGCTAAAGCAAGCATAGATTATCAAGGTTAAAAAGAGCGTTAAAGCTCTTTTTTATATTTTCTTTTTAGAAAAAGTTTTAATGAACCATTGTTTTATTTTCTCTTGCTTTTTTGTTGCAATGTAGCACAGAATTGTCATTACAACAAAAATAACTGCCCACAAAACTAGCCACCAGCCATGCATAGGAATAATTGCGCCCATAAAGCACACAGAAATTAGACTTACTGCACGGGAAATTATTGTTACTATGCAAAAGTACCAAAAGTTTATTTTTGTTATGCCAGAAAGCAAGCATATAAGTTCATCTGGTATAATTGGCACAATACTAAAATATGGCAAAAAAATCTTGCCATTTTTTTCTAATTGCACGCACCAAGCATTTATTGTTGGATATTTAGCAATCCAGCGTTTGATGGGCTTTCTGCAAATTAAGCCCACAATGTAAGTTAGTATAGCTCCAACGCATAGAGCAAGAAGTGTAACAAAAAAGGTGTTCCATGGGCCAAACATAATAAGTGCAGGTACAATTAAAAACATAGTTGATATTGGCAAAAAAATTATTTGCAATACTACAATTACAAAGTAAGTTAAATATCCTTTAAAATTTGGTTGAAAAATAGATTTAAAATATGCAAAAAATTCGGGTTCAGTAAGTTTGTAACATAAATAAAAAGATAGAATTGTAAACAGTATAGTAATTATAAAAACAAGGCTAGTTTTAATCTTTTTTGTCATATGTTTTATTTGTATGAAAATTATGCGCTTTTATGCGTAGCAGATGTGGAAAAAAACGCTTATTAGAAATATATATATTATATATAAT
>CAVFEO010000095.1:0-3180 GCA_963621425.1 bacterium
ATATTATCTATATTAAATTTATCAATAAAAGAATTTATTGCGCTAGCAATACCTTTTAAACATTTTATAATGACTAAATTATTAACTAAATGAATAGAAACAACTGCTTCTTTAAATATAGTTTTATATTTTGAATTAGTTTCAGCTTCATCATCTACAACATAAGCATATTTATATTTCTTATCTTCTGTCATAACTTTAACTAAGCCTAATTCTTTAATATCCCTAGAAATAGTTGCTTGAGTTATTTCAAAATTTTCTTTTTTAAGCATATCAACAAGTTCATCTTGCTTTTCAATTTCGTAAGTTGATATTAATTCCAATATTTTATTTTGTCGTAAGTTTCTAGCCATATATAAACTCCTATAATTGATAAGGCAATTATACAACCAAAAAAATATTTATGCAACAATTTTGCATAAATATTCGTAACATATTCAAAAAAATATAATTTTATTAATGTTTGCATATTTATTCATTTTATATGTATACTTGCGGAAAATCCGTTGCGATTTATTTTTAATGAATTTGAGAAGGAACACTTTTGTAAAAAATAATTTGCATATATTCATTTTTTAATTCTTTTTATACATCTGGCTAAACTTACTAATATTTTATCACTTTTTGTTACCGCAAGCCTTTTTTCTAAACTTTTTAAAAATATAGTTAAACAAGCAATAAGTCCGCTAACGCAAGATGAAATGATTATATCATTATGCGCACTTGAGCCGAACATTATTAACTTATATACTATTGAAGCCCCACACGCACCGCTTAATATACTGCAAATATCGCCTATAATATCACAACATATAACAGATATTTTATCGCTATTGTTTACTAGGTCTATACTAATTTTCTTTGTTTTTTCATCTTTAATTTTATCTAATTGATTTGTTTTATTACAACTAGTAACAGCTACCCCTATCATATCAGATACAACCCCTATTGCCATAAATAACAGTATCATTATTATTGATATTATAAAAGATGTATGCGTAAGGACCATATCTGATATAATACTAAAAGCCACTGATAAAATAAAAGAAAGCCCTAATATTTTAAAAGACCACGCTATATTTAAATTTTCTTTAAGGTTTTTAGTTTTTATTTTATTATTATCTTTGTTCATAATTTTAAATAAAAAGCATAGATTCGCTATCTATGCTTATATATATTAATTAAATAGATAATTTAGAACTTATTTCATCTCTTCTTCAACAAATTTATCAACTACTTGTTTAAGTTCTGTAATTTTACCTTTTTGTAATTTTAGAGAATCGTTCAATTCTTTTGCAATTTTAATTGCTTCTTCAAAAAGCTTTGTGCTTTGGTCTAAATCAACCTCACCTTTTTCAAGAATATCAACTATTTCCGCAAGTCTATTATTTTGTTCTTCAAAACTCATTATTTTATCTCCTTTACAACACTTACAATTTTACCATCTTTTACAATAATCTCTAATTCATCATTAGTTTGAACGTTTTTTGCGCTCATTACAATATTACCATAATTAACTAATTTTGCATATCCTCTATTAATTATACTATCAGGGCTTAAACTCTTTAAAAGTTTAATATTGCTTGAAATTTGAACTTCTTTTGTTTTATATATATTTGTTACATAACTAACAATATTTTTTAAAGAAGCTGTTAATTTATCTGTAATAGAATCTATTTTTGAACTAACAATATTAGTTACCTTTTTAATGTTATTAATCATATCTTTATGGTTAGCATTAGCTCTATTCTCTATTAAATCGTATAAATACTTAATAGTAGAAATATTTTTTTCAATTTCAGCTGCCTTTTCAAACACACACAATTCTGCTGCAGCAGAAGGTGTTGGAGCTCTTAAATCAGCTACAAAATCAATTATAGTAAAATCAGTTTCGTGCCCAACAGCACTAACAAGTGGTTTTTTACAATTAAATGCACTGCGAGCAACTACTTCCGTGTTAAAAGGCATTAAATCTTCAAAAGAGCCACCACCTCGAGCAACTATAACAACATCAACGCTATCATAATTGCTAAAAAATTCTATTCCTTTAACTATTTGTTCCTCAGCACCAATTCCCTGAACTTTAACTGGGTATAAAACAATATCAACACTATCATTTCTTCTTGTAGTGATATTTATTATATCTTGAATAACTGCACCTGTATTGGAAGAAACAACACCAATTCTTTTAACATATTTTGGAATTGGTTTTTTAAATTCTGGATTAAAAAGCCCTTCTTTTGAAAGCTTGTCTTTAAGTTCAAGAAACTTTTTATATAACAGCCCTTCGCCATAGTTTGTTATACTTCTAACTATAAAAGTTAATTTCCCGCCTTTTGCATAATAATTAAAAGAGCCAGTAACTAAAACTTGTGCACCATTTTTTATTATATCAATACTTTTAGTATCAAAACATACACAAGCAAGCATAGATTGGTCATCTTTTATGTTAAAATATATTGCAGAACCAGATTGTGAAGCATTAGTAATTTCGCCTGAAATAGAAATGCCTTTTAACAAAACTTCACTTTCAAAAATTTTACTTATGTAGCCATTTACTTGGCTAACTGTATATACAACTTCACTCATTATTTCTCAACTCTTTAGCAATATTTCTCAAAATTCCATTAATAAATTTGTATGCATTTTCACTTGAATATTTTTTGGCTAGTTCTACTGCTTCACTTACAATAATTTTTTCACTTAAATCAATGTTAAGATACAGTTCTGTTAAAGCGGTATAAATAATTGCCAAATCACTTTTAGCAAGCATATCTAAAGTAAAATTTTCTTTTAAATGTGTTGAAATACTTTTATTAAAATTGTTAAGATTATTTATATAACAATCTAAAAAAGAACATATACCATTTTTTACTTCATCATTAAAATTGTTATTTTCATCTAAAAACGATAAAATGTTGGTTTTGTCATAAACCAACTTACCATTTACATCAATGCACCAAAAATTACAAGTATCTTCATTTGATGTTAATGTTTGTTTAACAAATAAAGATGCAAAAATTGCTTTATATACGCATTCTCTAACTTGTTTAGCCTCAATAATTTTCATAAGTACCCCCAACAGCAAATAGCCCGTAACTTGTACGGGCTAAATTTTATTTTTTATTCTCTTCAAAAACCACATCTACAACATGCACATTAACATCATTTACTTCATAG
>CAVFEO010000096.1:0-3165 GCA_963621425.1 bacterium
AACGAGGCTACTGCAAAAATTGCTTATTCTATGAGCGAATTTGCGAGTATATATCCTATAACTCCCTCTACACCAATGGCGGAATACTATGAAAAATGGCATTCTAATAATCTAAAAAACATATGGGGCAATACACCCGAATGTGTACAGATGCAAAGTGAAGCTGGCGTTGCCGGTGCCATACATGGTGCATTAAGTGCAGGTGCAATGAGTACAACTTTCACTTGTTCGCAAGGGTTACTTTTGATGATACCAAATATGTATAAAATTGCTGGTGAATGCTTACCTTGTGTTTTTCATGTTGCTGCAAGGACCATAGCGACACACGCTCTTAATATATTTGGAGATCATAGTGATGTTATGGCGTGTGCACAAACTGGTTTTGCTTTATTATGCTCTAACAACCCGCAAGAAAGTGCCGATATGGCTTGCATTGCACATTTAGCAACATACAAAGCTAAAATACCTTTTTTGCACTTTTTTGATGGTTTTAGAACTAGCCATGAATTGCAAAAAGTCATATTGCCAGATATGGATAAAGTAAAAAAAATAATTGATGTTAAAGCGATAAAAGATTTTAAAAACAGTGCATTATCTTCTAATTCTCCCATACAAAAAGGAACAGCGCAAAACCCTGATGTATTTTATCAAAACAAACAACTTGGACAAATAAGATACCAAGCATTGCCAGATATTTTACAACAAACAATGGATAATTTTGCAACTATCACGGGTAGACAATATCATATTTTTGACTATGTTGGCAACAAAAACGCAACCACTGTTATAGTAGTTATGGGCAGTGGCGCCAATACTATAGAAGAGGTTTTGCCTAATTTTAAAAATGTCGGCTTATTAAAAGTTAGATTATTTACTCCTTTCGCTCAAAAGCAATTTATTAAAAGTCTGCCTAGTAGTACCAAAACTATTTGCGTGTTAGATAGATGCAATACCAATAGCCAAAATGGTGAACCCTTATTTAAAGAAGTTGTAAGTGCTATATCATCAACAAATAACAATGTAAAAGTCATTGGCGGTACTTATGGTATTGGCGGAAAAGATTTTACCGCAGATATGGCTTGTTCTGTTATAGAAAACGCGTTAGGCGCACAAAAAAACAATTTCACCGTTGGCATTATTGATGATGTTATGCAAACTAATTTAGAAGTAAAAACTCGCTATGAAAACAAGCATTATAATGCAGTTTTCTATGGTACTGGTAGCGACGGAATGATTAGTGCAGGAAAAAGTGCGATAAAACAAATTGGCTACTTAACAAATTATAATGTTCAAGGATTTTTTGAATATGATAGTAAAAAAAGCGGTGGATTAACTGTTTGCCATATAAGAGTGGGTAAAGAACAAATATTAAGTGAATACAAGGTTCAACAAGCAGATTGTGCCGTGCTTGCAGATTATAATTATTTAAACTTAATTGATATTTGCGCTATGCTTAAAAATAAAGCATCATTAATAATAAATACTCCATTTGATGAACAACTTTTAAATGATAACTTGCCAGCACTAATTAAAAACAATTTGATTAATAAAAACATATCTGTTTATGCGATTAACGCATATAAATATGCGGACGAATTAGGCTTAAAAAATAAAATTAATACTATTTTATTAAGTTCATTTTTTGCTTGCAATAAATTTATTGACAATAGCCTTATTAAAAATAATTTAATAAAAGAAACTCAAACATTATTTGCTTCAAAGGGTGAAGAAATTATAAAAGCAAATATTAATGCAATTAATATTGGTTTTAATTCTATTAAGGAAATTAAAATAACCCCTTACAATTCTACTCAATTAGTGCAAAAACAAGAAACATCTGATTTCATGCGTGAAGTTTTAATGCGTGCAGATGATAAAAAAGTAAGCGCATTTAATATGGATGGACATATTAAAGGATTTACTAGTGATAAAGATACAAGACAAATTAGCAATTATGCGCCACAATATATTAGTGAAAACTGCATTCAGTGCGGTATGTGTGCATTGTCTTGCCCGCATGGCATTATTATGCCAAAATTAATAAAAGAAGATGCTAAACTACCAAAGGGATCAACGCCAATAAAAAGTAGGATGTTTGAAGGTTACAATTTTACTTTATACATTGATAGACAACATTGTACAGGTTGTGGGATTTGCCAAGAAGTTTGCCCTGCAAGACAAAAAGCTTTGCAATTAACCAAAAAAGATGAATTAGTAGCAAACGAAAACATTGACAACTTCTTGAAAAAGATTGATAATCCAACTAATATATTAGATAAATTCAACATAAGGCACACACACTTTTTTGAACCATATTTTAAAAATTGTGGTGCTTGTGCAGGTTGCGGTGAAGCTCCATACATAAAACTTCTAACACAGTTATATGGCGATAAACTTGTTATTGCAAACGCAACGGGTTGCAGTAGCATCTACTCAGGGTCATACCCTAGTTGCCCTTTTAGAACAGATAAAAACAATAGAGGTCCTGCATGGGCAAACAGTTTATTTGAAGACAATGCTGAATTTGGCCTTGGCATAAAATATGGCAACGAGATAAACAAAAAAGACGATTGTGTATTTATAATAGGCGGAGATGGTTGGGCTTACGACATTGGTTATGGAGGTTTAGACCACATATTTAACAGCGGAAAAAATTTAAACATTTTAGTATTGGATACTGAACTTTATAGCAATACTGGTGGGCAATGCAGTAAGGCAACGCAAAAAGGCACAAAGTGCAAATTTGCATCAAACGGCAAAAAAGCTAACAAAAAGCCCCTATCTTTGCAAGCTTTAACATATAAAGATGTTTTTGTTGCACAAATTAATTTAGGTGCTAACCCAAAACAATGTATCGATGTATTTAAGCAAGCAGTAGACTATGATGGGGTTAGCTTAATAATTGCTTACTGCCCTTGCATTAATCATGGTAAACCAATGAATCAAAGTCATAAAACTATGCAAGAAATTACAAACAGTGGAGCTTTCCCTATATTTACATACAACCCAAAGAATACAGAACAAAAGTTTATTATGCAAAGTAAACTAATTCCAAATGCTAGTATTGAAAATGCTGATAATTATAATTTTATTAAAAATATTGGCGATTTATTAAATAACCAATAAAGCTGATAAAACGGTTTGTTTTGTTATATAATTTTAATA
>CAVFEO010000097.1:0-2350 GCA_963621425.1 bacterium
TTGGTAGGACCTAACACATCTATTCTAGATGTATTAAAAAATGTCTATGATTATGCGGATTTTAATAATACTATTAAAGCAAAAGTTTTTAGTTTTTATATTTTGATAAGTGAAATTATAGAAAAAAGCAAAGATTATAAAGTGTCTGAAGTTATTGATTATATTTTTAGACATGCAGGAGTTAAAGAATTTTATTCTGACAAATCTGAAGAAAGCATAAATAAAACAATGAACATTCAAAACTTAATAGCATCAGCACAAGAGTTTGAAGAAAGTGTAGATGAGGCAGACATTGAAAAGTTTTTGCAATCTATAACTTTAGTTTCTGATATAGATACAGACGATGGAACATCAAATAATGTAACATTAGCTACTGTGCATGCAGTTAAAGGCTTAGAGTTTAAGGTAGTGTTTATTGTAGGACTTGAACAGAAGGTTTTCCCTATAATTAGAGAAGATGTTTTTGATGAAGAAGAAAGAAGATTAATGTATGTTGCTATTACAAGAGCAAAAGAGCAATTATATTTAACAAACGCTTGTAATAGATTTATGTATGGTAAAACGGAAAGTATGGTTCCTTCTATATTTTTACAAGAATTAAACTTTGTTACTAAAAATAATTTTGATGCTTTAAATAATAAAATCAAAGTTAAAAATTATGGCATTAGAAATTATAGTGAAGAATATGAATATAATTTACAAGATAGGACTTTAGATATAAAGAACTTTGCAAGTAAAAAACCTTTGTCAGAACTTAACCAAAGTAAGAACGGTATGAGAAAAGAAAGACTAGAAGAGAAGAAAGGTTTTGATATAGGTAAGAAGGTTAACCACTCTAGGTATGGCGAGGGAACAATAGTAGGTATTAGCGGTTCAGGCTCTAGTAAAGTAGTAGATGTAGAGTTTGAGGGCTTGGGCGTTAAGTCTTTACTATTAGACTTTGCGCCACTAACATTATTATGATAGTTAAAGGAGAATACAATTGACAGAAAGAGAACAAGATATAGAAGAAATGAAAAAACTTGTTGATGAAGTAAATAAGCACAATTACAACTATTATGTTTTAGATAATCCTACAATAAGTGATTACGAGTGGGATAAAATGTATGATAGACTTATAGAACTAGAAAGCAAGCTTGGTATAGTGCTAGAGTATTCTCCAACAAGAAAAGTTGGCGGGGATGTGCTTGATGGTATAGAAAAGTACACGCATAAAGAAAAACTATATAGTCTTGCAAAAGTTAACGAGTATTCCGCTTTAGAAGATTGGATAAAAGAAGTAAAAAAGTCTTATCCAGAAGCAACTTTTAGTGTTGAACATAAATTTGATGGTTTAACGCTATGTGCTGTGTATGAAAAAGGAATATTAAAAACAGTAGCGACTCGTGGTAATGGTTTGGTGGGAGAAGATGTTACAAAACAAGCATTAACTATAAAGTCTTTACCTCTTAAAGTAGATTATGAGGGAGATTTCGCCGTTCAAGGCGAAGGCTTGATGTTTTTGAGTGACTTAGAAAGATATAATAAAACTGCAGATGAGGCGTTAAAAAATGTTCGTAATGCGGTGGCGGGTGCTCTTAGAAATTTAGATACAGGAGAAACCGCAAAAAGGCACTTGAATTTGTTTTTGTATAATATCCCTTACATTGATGATAGAAATTTAATAAAATCTCAAAAAGATATGGAAGATTTTTTTAATAAATATGGTTTTAAAAATATTGCGCCTAATTATTATGACAATGCAGAAGATATTATAGCAAGAGTTAAACAAATGGATGATGAGAGAAGATCTTTAGACTTTTTAACCGATGGCGCTGTCGTAAAAATAAATCAAGTTTACATTAGGGAAGAATTGGGCGAAACTATTAAATATCCTAAATGGGCTATGGCGTTTAAATACATTCCTGATGAGATTAGTACTAGACTTGTAGATGTGGTTTGGCAAGTTGGTAAAACTGGCAAAATAACGCCAACAGCAATATTAGAACCTGTTGAACTTGCGGGTGCACTTATTGGTAGAGCAACACTAAACAATATGGGGGATATTACAAGAAAGAGGGTGCAATGTCCATCAAAAGTATTTGTTAGAAGAAGTAATGAAGTTATTCCAGAAATTACAGGGCTTGCAGAGTTAGAAGAAGATAGTAAGCCAATTGTAGCGCCAACAAAATGTCCATCATGCGGTGGTGAAGTTTGTGAAATTGGTGCACTTTTATATTGTTTAAATGATCAGTGCAGAGAGCAAGTTATAAATAGAATTACTCATTTTGTTTCAAAAGAGGCTATGAATATAGATGGTGTAAGTGAAAAGAGTATTGTGCAAATGTACGATGTGCTAAATGTTAAAAGT
>CAVFEO010000097.1:2360-3157 GCA_963621425.1 bacterium
GATTTATATTATTTAACAAAAGAAGATTTATATAAGTTAGAAGGCTTTAAAGATAAAAAAGTTGACAATTATTTTGAACAAATTGAAAGAAGCAAAAAGGTAAAATTATCAAATTTTATATTTGCATTATGTATTCCTAATGTGGGAATTAAAACGGCAAAAGATTTATCAATAAGTTTTAAAACTTTACAATCATTAATGAATGCAAAAATTGAAGATTTAGCTAGCATTTATGACATTGGTGAAATTGTTGCTCAAAGTGTGATAGATTATTTCTCAAACATAAAGAATCAAGAATTAATAAATAGATTGTTAAGTGCGGGCATAAAAATTGATGAAGATGAAATGGCAAGCAAAGACAATTATTTTTCTGGCAAAAAAGTTGTTTTAACAGGTTCGCTTGAAAAATATACAAGGTCTGAGGCTACAAAATTATTAGAATCTAAAGGTGCACAAGTGCTTGGTAGCGTATCAGTAAAGTGTGATTTTGTAATTGCGGGCGAAAATGCTGGTTCTAAACTAGATAAGGCTAGAGAATTAAATATTACTGTTTTAAGTGAGGAACAATTTGATGAATTGATAAAAAAATAAATAAGAGCTAATTTAGGCTCTTATTTATTTTTCTTAGCAAATCCTTTATTTTAAAATTATTATAGGATAAATTATTGTATGTGTTAAAATAATAATTGTATGCTTTTATATCTTTTTTGTAAAAATATATAAATCCTTCGCATAGTTGGGGCGAAAGGTTATAACCGTTTTTGCTTATTATTAGTTTAAGTAATGCAACATATTCG
>CAVFEO010000098.1:0-2966 GCA_963621425.1 bacterium
AAGAGCAGTGGGTTAAGGTTATACCTGGGTCAAGTATTAGTGGTGCTATTAAAAAATGTTTAAGCCCAATTTCAGAACATTTAACTAAAATAGTTGAAAAAAGAAAGCATAAAACTGGTTCTGATGAACTTATTGAAGTTAAGATTTATGGTGCAAGCCAAATGGAAGAGAAAGAGTTCGCTGGAAGTTTTGATATTTCTGTAAATCACGATAAGTCTTGTATGCTTTATATAAAAATTGATAAAAAAAAACTAAAGCGTAGGATTGAGGCTATAGAATCTGATTCATTTTTTTATGAAAAAGAATCGTATGTAACAATCCATATTGTTTTTAATGATTACAAATATAATGGCATAATGCTAAACGAAGATTCAAGTAGTTTATTTTATCTTCAAGACTATAAGCTATATAATTGGACAATTTTCTCTATAGAAGGGATAGAACACTTAAACACTTCTATGGTAAAAAACATGAGCAAAATGTTTTGCTGTTGCAGCATAAAAGAATTGGATTTATCTAATTTTAACACAAGCAAAGTTAAAGATATGTCTTGTATGTTTAGCAAATACGATGTAGATGAATCTGATGAGCTTGAGGAATTGGATTTATCTACTTGGGACCTATTTAATTTAGAAAAGTGCAAAGAAATGTTTGAATGCCGTATTAAATTAAAGAAGATAAAAATAAAAGCTCCATACAAAAATATTATAAGCGAAATAAAAAAAGATTTGGGTAATAACTGCATCATTATAGATGCTGCAACAGGTGAGCGAATAGAATAAAAAGCACTTTAGTTAAGTGCTTTTTTTAGTGCATACTCTGCCAACGGTTGTGTTGTCTTTTTTTCTATCTTGAAGTTCGGATATTGGATTTGGTGAATCTTCATATCTATAGTCGTTACCAAATTCAGTTATTGCTTTTTGTATAACTTGATGGCTAGGGGTGGTTTGTTCATTTATAGTTGTAGTTTGATATCTTTCAAAGGTGCTATTTGGTGGCAAATTGCAAATATCTAAATATTGTTTATTGAGTGAAGTGTTAGTGACTGTATGAGCAAGTACATCCCTTACATAATCTTTATTTGTGCCAAGCTCTAATAGTTCAGGGAATTCTCCTGTTCCGCAAACATCTTTATAAGTTTTATGCTCATATTTTTCTAAAAGGCTTGATGCTATTTTTAAATGTGCGCACTCCATATTAAAATGCTCTTCCCAAATGCGAGCGATGTTTTTATCTTTTTCCGATTTCATTGCGCTATAGTATAGGTAACATTCAGTATATTCGTGCATTACCCATTGTTCAAGCCACGAACAATGTGGGTCTTTAAGGCTTTCATATTGAGATACATGTTCTTCTTCTACTAGTGCAATTTCAGAATAAAGTTTTCGCCCTAAATCGTTTTTATACCACTGCGATATATTCATATAATAATTCATTGTTTGTTGCTCCGCGGCGGTTATAATTCCGGCAACAAGTTTGCTATATAATTTTGCAGAGTTGGCATCCATACTGGCACGCAGATTTTGAGTTGGAAATCTGTGTTCTGCAATTGTTGGCCTACCAGGGGTTATCTCTGTAAAGGCGCCAACAAGAGTTTTCGCGTCAATCCCTTTGTCTAATTTTAGCAAGTTCGCAAACCTGTATAAGTGGTCAAAATCTTCTAATAATGCAAAATTTAAAGCTTTTTTATTGTTTTCATCAGTTTCATATTTAGCTAGGCATGCAGTTAAATCTACGGCTAATTGCTCATAGGCAATAGTTGTCTCTAATATGCTTTCATCAATAGGTTTTAAACAAGCTATGCGCTTTTGCTGTTGTTGCTCTTGTTGCCTAATAATTGAAAGGGCTTCAAGTATTTCATCATTATCACAGTGCCTAGCGAATTGGTGCATAAACCAAACAGATTCATATTCTGTGCCATTCATTAAAATAACTCTGCATTTTGTATATGGACCAGTTGTCGTTTTGTCATACGCTTTAGGATACATTGCATCCATTTTAATAAAGTATTCTTTAATATCTTTTGTATTAACATTAAATGGGTTCATATTTTTCCTCCTGCATTAATTATTTTCCTTTTTTTATTAATTATTCATTATAAGGCATAATAAAAAGCACTTGTGTAAGTGCTTTTTAGTTAGATATTTAAGAAAAAATTAATATCAGGGATTTCTATTTGCTGATTTATGTTTGTAAAAGTTGTTGTAATTGTTGATGAGCATTTTAAGCCACCAAGCATATTTACTTTGTATTCATCTTTGCAAACCAAAGTAATTGGGTTAAAATTACTATCCATTGTAAGTTCTAGCGTGCAAGAATAAAACTCTGGTAAACTGGATAAATTTCCCATTTTCTTCATATTAACGCGGTAGCCTATTGTTGCTTGTTGTGCATCAAGATTTACGGTAAAAGTGTATTTATCATCTTGTTTGTTTGTAAGGTTAGCACTTGTTATTGTGTTTTCATTAATAATGTAATTGGTTAGCTGCCTAAAGTCAGTTCCGTATTCTAATAAAAAATTGTCATAAGTATAGTTTGTTGTATTTGTATCCCAAACATCATTAGTCAAATCTGTTGCTTCTCTAATCAAAACATCATTAACTGAAGATGGAATAAATATTTGTTTTCCTACACTAACAAAAGCTGATTGTGATTTTGAGATGTATAAAGAGCCTTGAGAATTTGTAAATTTTTCGCCACTAACATTTTGAGAATATATTCCGCCAAGAGCAGTAACCTTACCGCTTACTTGTGCGTAATAACTAGAATAACCATCAAGTTTACCGGCGCAAGCGTAAACACATTCTTGAGCAGTATAATCGTTAATAGTTTTATCAGTAGTTTCTATTGTGTAATTTTCGCCTGCGCTTGTAATGTCTACATCATTATTAGAAATTTTATTTATTGTTAAAAAATGTATAGTTAAGGCAGTTATTGTTACAATTGTAACAGTTGTTAGTATTATA
>CAVFEO010000099.1:0-2880 GCA_963621425.1 bacterium
AAGAAGTAACTAATGCTTGTGGCTTATTAAAAAAAGAATTAGAAGAACTTGACAGTAGCATTGCAAAAAAGTCAACAGCAAGAGCAATCATTGCTATCCATAAACTAAGATGGGCCATAAAACAATTACCCATATTGTTTGATTGATTATTCTTTTGTTTTACTTCGTTCTGACCGTTTTCACTTTGGTCATTAACAATAATTTCATCTTCTTCTTGCATAATAATTCCCCCTTAACTAAAATATCATTATATTATATATGCTCAACTTTTTGATATTGTATTATAACACAATTTAAAACAAAAATCAATACATATAATAAAGTTACTTAAGTTCAATTATTAAACATCTCTTTGGTTCCTCGCCAACGCTATGTGTTTTAACAAAACTATCATTTTTTAACGCATTATGAATAATTTTTCTTTCATATGCAGTCATTGGTTCTAATTTCACGCTTTGCTTTGTTTTTGCAACTTTGCTTGCAAGTCTGCGCGCAAGTTTGATTAATGATTGTTCTCTTTCTTGCTTAAAAGAACCTACATTAATATAAACTCTAGGGCAATTTTTATCTATTTTGCTTGCAATGATATTACAAATATACTGCAAAGAATTAACACCTTCACCCCTAAAACCAATTAAAGAATCCGTTCCTTCTCCTCGAATATCAATACTAATATCATCTTGGTTTTCTTGAACTAAATATTGAAAACTTATATTTTGAAGTTTACAATATTGCTCTATAAACGCAATAACTCCGCTAGCAACTTTAGATAATCCTTCTAAAGTTTCATTTTGAGCAATATTTTCTTGTTCTTCTTCAGTTTTTTCTATAGCGACATCTTCTTCTTTGCTATCTTCTATTTCTTCTACTTCCTCGTGTTCTACTTCTTGTTGTTCTAAATCTTGTTGAACATCTATTTTTTCTTCTCTATTTTTTAACTTTTGCTCAACTTCTTCATCTACAGTTAAAACAACTTTAGCTTTTTTAAAAAAGCCACCTTTTTCTATAATTTTAATATCAACATTATCTTTTGAAACTTTTAATTCTGCAAGGCCATTAGCAATAGCCTCATCTAAAGTTTTACCTGTGCTCTCAACTTGTAACATAAGTTTTATCTCCTTATATATTTATTTATTCTTCAACCTTTGTGATTTTATTAATTTTGTAATCTACATTAATATTGTCACCAGATGAATTTTTACCATTAGTAGAACTATCACTTATATTTTTTGTTGTTTTTTTCAATATTGCATTATATACAGGAATTGCAAGTAATGTAAATGTAGAGTTTGCCAAAATATATAGTGCAAACGCAGCAGAATATGCTAGTGCAATTGCTACCATAATTGCAGGTAAAATCCACTTCATAAATTTGCCAATATTTGGTCCGCTTGGCATATCTGGTGCACCCGCTCTCTTTTTATTTGTCATTGCGGTTACTTGGAATGTTAAGAAAGATACCACACCACAAAGAACAATTAAAATATAATAGCCATTCCACTTTCCTTGCGTTGATGATGAAATCTTTGCCATTACTTTTTCATATTGTTCTTTTGACAAATAATTAGCCTGTCCTTCTTCAAAAGAATATGGACTTCCCTGAACGCCTTTTGCTATATTTTGAAATTCTTCATAAGTGCTAACTACACTTGTACTTGTATCACTTTTCCAAATATTGTCAACCCACAACCAAGATTCTCTAACTTCACCTTTTTCATACAAATCATATACTGCTTGCTGAGCTTGAGCTTCATCACTAGTGCTAGCATATACTTCATTGTATTTATTTTCAAATTGAATATATGAGTTTACAGTTTGTACATTTGCTATACCTTGCATAGATGAGAACAATGTTAAAAACACTGCAAGTGTTATACCCATATATAAAAGCATAATACCACAAGTGCTACCCATTTTCATTTGTCCAGAGCGCATAAACTCCATTTGCTTTTCGTTTAACTTTGCCTTCATTTTCTCTGGATTGTTTGCATATTTTTGCTTAATTTTATCTAATTCTGGTTGCAATTTTGCCTGTTGCATTGCATTTTTAACGCCAGCTCTTCTTTGCAAATAATCTAAAGGTGACAATATCAACTTTAAAATTAAAGTAAAAACAATAATAGTCCAACCATAGTTTAATATAAAGCCATTAAACCATCCAATTAATGTACCCCAAAGGCCTGTTTGCCAATTAATTGTTTCGTATAATAAAAAACTTATATCAGCCATTTAAAATCCCCTTTTATATCTTCTTTTACTCTATCAATGCCACCATTATGACCTGGAGAACACCGAGAAATGCGTTTAAGCCCCAAATGCACGCCTTTAAAAAGCCCAAACCTTTTTATGCTTTGAATCATATATGTAGAACATGTTGGCGTATAAATGCAAGCTTTTGGAAGTAGTGGTGAAATACAAAATTTATAAAAATATATAGCACCCAAAACAAGTATTTTTAGTGGAAAAAACACAATTTTTAAAATAATTTTAATTATTTTCACCTAAAAACCCGCCTTTTTCAAAAAGGTTTAAAACTTCTTTTTCCAAATCTAAATAAGATAATTGAGCAATTGCTTCTTTAGCTACAATAATATAATTATTCTTTTTAGATATTTTTGCAATATATTTTCTTACAATTGCTCTTAATCTGCGTTTAACCAAATTGCGGACATTTGCTTTACCTACTTTATTTGAAACAACAAAACCAAATCTATTCAATTTTGCATTAGTTGGCAAATAGTTGATGTATAAGTTTGTTCCATTAATTTTTTTTCCATTTTTATACATGTAAACAAAAGAACCATTTTTAGTTAATCTTCTTTTTCTTTCTAGCATATCCTTTTAACCCTTTTGAATATAATTATATTATATAAGAAATAC
>CAVFEO010000100.1:0-2840 GCA_963621425.1 bacterium
CGGTTGGTATACCAGCCCATATTAAAGGATATAAATTTTTAAGAGAAGCAATCAAATTAAGTATTACAGACCCAAACATAATAAATAGCATAACAAAAAAATTATATCCAAACATTGCAACCAAATATGATACTAGTGCAAGCAAAGTAGAGAGAGCAATTAGGCACGCAATAGAAGTTGCTTGGAATAGAGGTAAAATTGAAAATATAAATTCACTTTTTGGTGTTACTGTTTATAGTAGCAACGAAAAACCAACAAACGGAGAATTTATAGCTTTAGTTGCAGATAAAATGTTAATGGATATGTTTTAATTAGTATGCTTTTATATAAAATTTAGTAGGTGCAGAAAATTTTTTTGCACCTACTATTTTTTTATTGTCAGCGCTATAAAAAAAGACCAAATTGTTTGACTTATCCACATTAATACTATATAATATATATTGTATATTTATATTAGCGCTAAGGTGTTATATAAAAAATTTTAAAAGGAGAAAGTAATGGAGAATTTTACTTATGATAACGAATTAGTTGAAATTCAAGAAAAATGGAAACAAGTTTTACATGAATTAATGAACCAAATGTCCGCAGTAAGTTTTGATATGTGGATAAAAAAATTAGAGCCTATTTCTGTAGTTGGTGAAAAACTTTTTATTAAATCTGCAAACAATATAACCAAAAAAATTTGTAACGATTCCTTCTCTTTTCTTTTAAGTCAATCCATAGAAAAAGTTTTTAGTGTTGACGAGTTTGAAATTTTAAACCCAGAAGAATATGAAGAGTTTATGTTAAGAAGTGCCACCATAGAAACTGCTCCTGCAGTTAAAAAGACTAATACAATAAACCCTAAATATACTTTTAACAATTTTGTAGTTGGTAATAGTAACAAATTTGTTTATAGTGCTTGTAAGGCTGTTGCTGATAGCCCAGGCGTTAAATTTAACCCATTATTTATTTATGGTGGTGTTGGTTTAGGTAAAACGCACTTGTTGCACGCTATAGGCAATTATTTGCTTGAAAATAACCCAAATTTAAATGTTTTATACAAAACTTGTGAGAACTTTACAAATGACTATTTAGATTGTGTAAGAAATAAAAATAACGATATTTCTAAGTTTAGAGAAATGTATAGAAGTGTTGATGTGTTAATGATTGATGATATTCAACAAATAGCCAATAAAGAAGCAACTCAGGTTGAATTCTTTAACACTTTTAATGATTTACATCAATTAAATAAACAAATAATCATTTCTTCTGATAGACAACCAAGTGAAATAAATACTTTAAGTGATCGTATGATTTCAAGGTTTAGTATGGGGCTAATACAAGACATTCAATCGCCAGATTTTGAAACTAGATATATTATCCTTCAAAAGAAGGCTCAACTTGAAAACAATAAAGTTGATAACGAAGCTTTAGAATTTATTGCTCAAACAATAACCAGCAATATTAGAGAGCTTGAAGGAGCTTTAAATAAAACAGTTCATCTTGCTTTATTAAAAGATAAACAAGTAGCAACAATAGAAGAAGCTCAGGAAGCTTTAAAAGCAAAAAGAGAGGAAGTTGCAGAGTTCTTAACACCAAGTGTAATAATTGACCAAGTTTGTAAGTATTACAGAATAGATAAAAAAGATTTACTTGGAACAAAAAGAAATAAAGAACTTGTTGAACCTCGTCATATCTGTATCTATTTAATGTGTGAACTTTTAAATATGCCTATGGCTACTATAGGTAAAGAAATATTTAATAGAGACCATACATCAATTATGCATGCAAGAAACAAAATTATTGATAGTCTTTCAACAAATGATAAAATAAAACGAGATGTAAACGATTTAAAATCTCTTATTCAAAATAGGTAAATGTGTATATCTACACACACCTAGTGCATAAAGTGGATAACTGCACCCTACTTATACACAGAGCATAGCGCTAAAAAATATAAGTTTTTCAATTAGTTTGGAACTTATCCACATTATCCACATCCACTAATATAATAAATATAAGTAAATAAATAATATATAAACACTCAAGGAGGAAAACACATGGAAATTTTATGTGAAGGTTTAGACCTATCAAATGCAATACTTATAGTATCAAGAGCAACAACAACAAAAACACCAAATGCAATACTTGAAGGAATTAAAATAAAAGCAATTAACAACACTTTAGAGCTTTCTGCTACAGATTCAGAATTAAGTATAATAACAACTATTAAAGCAGAGGTATATAAAGAAGGTGAAGTTGTTATTCCGGGGAGCTTCTTTGGAAATTATTTAAAGAGATTAACAAATGAACAAATTAAACTTACTCAAGTTGATAATAAATTAAGAGTTTCTTATAGTGATAGCGAAGGATTTATTCAATGCTATGATGCAAAAGAGTTCCCTAAGATACAAGAATTAGAAAATACAAAATCTTTTGAGATTAAACAAAATTTATTCAAGCAATTAATTAATAAAACTACATTTGCTGTTGCAACTGATGATAGTAGACCTATTTTAAAAGGTGTATTACTTGAAGTTGGCGATAAATTTGTAAATGCTGTAGCTTTAGATGGTTACAGAATGGCTGTAGTTAAAAAAGAAATTATATCATCTAATATAGAAAAATCAATTATAGTACCGCAAAAAACATTAAGAGAAATAACTAACCTATTACAAGATAATGAAGAACCTATTAAGATTAGTGTTTCAGATAACTTTTTAACAGTAAATATTAACGGCGTAATTATTGTTTCTAGATTAATAGACGGACAATTTGCTGATTATAAGAGCATTATTCCATCAGAATTTAGTACACACTGCGTTGTAAATAAAGATCAGTTTGAATCAACACTTGAA
>CAVFEO010000101.1:0-418 GCA_963621425.1 bacterium
CTTCATAGTCAATCATTGTAGAAACAACAGTTTTAACATTTTTTTGAATTTTATATGCGACTTCAGATACATTGTAGTTGTAAAATATATTTACATATACATCAATGTTTAATTTACCTTTTGCATCATTGCTAATAGCAACACCATCTAAAACATTAGAATTAACTAATTGCTTAAACTTTTGTCCAAAAGTTGTAGCAATAGAAGCTACTCCTGTGGTTTCTTTAGTAGCAATTCTTATAATTGATAATAAAATACTTTTATCTGCAATCACTTCGCCTTTTTTCAAATTTTCATTCATTTCAGTCATAATGGCTTACCACCTTATATTTGATAAGGTTATTATACCATATATTAATACAATTTATCAAGTGTTTTTTTATTATTCAACAGGAAATATTTTTATATTATCAATATC
>CAVFEO010000101.1:428-2800 GCA_963621425.1 bacterium
GTTTGTTCTTTAATAATGCTAACAATTTGAGCAACTTGATTAGATTCTAAATTAGAACTTTTAACAATAACATTGATGTTATTAGTCGTACTTGTAACAACTGCATCTGTAAACCCTGCAGAAACAATAAGCCCTTCCATTACTAATTCTGCTTCCATAGTTTTAACAATTTCCATCTTCTTATTTTCTGCAACTTGTCTTGCTTCTGTTGTAGTACTCTCACTTGCAATTATTGCGTTTAAATAATCAACTTCCTGGTTCCTTGTTTGCACTCTATTTGCTCTATATTCTGCAAAAAATGTTGCATTAGTTGTGGTAGCCGTTGCATCAGCTTCTGCACTTGTTATTACTGTTTTTGATAAATTATTGTTAAGAGCAATATTCAAGCAACCTGTTACAACAAGTAAAAGCGCCATTGCTGATAAAATTATAATTTTTTTCTTTCTAGTTAACATACATTACATCTCCTTAATTTCCTGCTAAAATTTCAATATGGCTTGTATCAACATCAATTAGTGTTTGCACAGCTCTCAAAAGTTCAAGCCTAACTTTTACATCTTTTGCTCCTTGCGCAACAATTATAACGCCCTTAATTTTGGGATAGTATTCCATTACAACTAATGGCGAATTATTAACTATAACTGGTGATTCTACTTTTGTGTTTGATTGTGTCGAATTTGACGAACTAGAACTAGTATTTGCTCTTTCTTCAGTGCTTGTTGCAACAACTATTTCACTACCAGATTCTAGTGTAACCATTGCACTAACTTTACCCGCATCTTTGATTTGAGATAACACACTGCATAGTTTCTTTTCTAGTTCTGTAGCGTAAGTGCTAGAACTTGTCCGCTCTTCTACTCCACTTGATGAAATATTTTGTTTACTCCCTCCCGCACTTGATGCAAAATAGATTAGTAATACAAGTACGCAGATTAAGCCAATAACTATATATTCAAATCCCTTAATTTTTTTTAATTTAGAAATAAAAGGAATTCTATCTATTAATGTTTTTTTCTCACTCATAGTAGACAATATTCTCCCTACCAATTTTTGTTATAGAATTAACAACTTCATCTAGTACTTGATATTTATCAATATGCACTAAATTTTCATCTATGATAGCATTTTGTAAATTAACATATACTTTGTCCAATATTAGATTATTTTCGCTAATATGAGACACAATATCAACTTCAATATTTTTAATTCCTAATGATGCACTTTTTGTAATAATGCTTTTTTCCATTACAATTTCTTTGTTTTCATTTAGGGTATCAATATATGACGAATCTATAATAGAATCGTAATTTATTGTAAAAGATTTACCATCACTTAAAAGTTTTATTATAGGCGTAATGATAACGTATATAATAATAAAAGAATAAATCCCATAAATAAACTTGCTTATAGAAGAATGTGGTAATACTATATTGATTAACACTCCTACAATTATAACACCAATAACAGATAGTAGCCAACTAGAAATTGCGCTCATAATAACCCCTAATAAATGTTGCAAACACTAATTAAAACACCTAAACACAAAAAATATATTATAAAACAAGATACTAGTATTGCAATTAGCATACTTAAACTTTTAGATAAATTAAAAACAAAACCAGATATTCTTTTGTCGGTAATGGGTTCTAAAAAGGCTCCTGTTAATTTTAAAGAAAGATGAACTACAATTAGTTTTACAAGAGGAATTAATATTGTTGCAATTACAAGAACCAAGCCAACAGAGCCTATGGCGTTTTTAATTAATACAGAACTTGACATAATAATATCAATACCATCAGACATATATGACCCAATATATGGTACAGACCCTTTAAGCGTGTATTTTGCCACTTTAATAGATATTCCATCATGTGTGCCAGCAACAATGCTACAAACTGATAAATAAGCAATAAATAAAGCAAATATTAAACCGATAGACCATTTAAATAAGCTTTGTGAAAATTCTATAAATTTACTAAAATGTTCATTTTTTACTAAATGGTTTGCAATAGTAAATATAAAACAAATAAAAAATAATGGTAATAAGTAATAAAAAAACAAATCAAACAAAACATTAATAACAATAATTAGAAGTGGTTGCAATACACTAGCAGATGATACTCCGCCCAACGCTGTTATTAAAGTTAGCATAATTGGAAAAATTGCTTCCATTTGACTTTTAATTAAATGCAGATTATCTATTACTGATGATACACAAGAAGTAATTAAAGTTGATACAATTATAATAATCAAACCATATGTTAAAAAATGTATTACATCACCAACTCCATTATCTGTTTTGCTATTAAATTTACCAGTAAAACTAAGTAATAAGGCAATACCAATTATTGTTACAAAAATTGGAATAATGC
>CAVFEO010000102.1:0-2792 GCA_963621425.1 bacterium
GCGTATATGTATATATACATATACATTGCTATTAGTTTAATTATAAGAACTTTTTTCTTTTTTGTAAAACGATTTATTTATATATCAAAAAAAGCAAGTAGTATCACTTGCTTAAAAACTTTTGTAAATATGTCGATTTTTGATATTTTTAGAGTAGCTTTTAATTGAATTTGCATCTTTTTTGTATTGTTTTGGTTTAATTAAACATTTTTTACCAACACCAATTAAATCTAGGCGGTTTGCTTTAACCAATGCTTTGTGAACTAAATTGTAATTTTTAGGCATTCTAAATTGTAAAAGAGCGCGTTGCATCGCTTTGTCTTCCGGTGTTTTTGCAACAAAAATATGTTTTAATGTTTTAGGGTCCATTTCTGTATAATATGCGGTTGTTGCTCTAGTTGATGGGGTTGGATAAAAATCCTGTACTTGTTGAGGTGTATAATTCAATTCGTTTAAATATTCTGCAAGTTCAATTGCATCATTAAGCGTGCAATTTGGGTGCGATGATATGAAATAAGGCACAAGGTACTGTTTTTTACCAATTTTTTGGTTAAAATCAGTATACATTTTTACAAAATTTTTATAGACATCACTGTGTGGCTTATTCATAAAATCTAGCACATTGTTGCAAATGTGTTCAGGAGCGATTTTTAATTGACCAGAAATATGATATTTGCAAAGTTCTTCAAAAAAAGATTTATCTTTATCATACATAACATAATCAAATCTTACGCCACTTCTAACAAAAACTTTTTTTACCCCTTCAATTTCTCTTGCTTTACGCAAAATGTCTAGATAATTTTTGTGAGAAATAATTAAGTTGGGGCAAGGCTTAGTTCCAATGCATTGTCTGTTAGGGCATATTCCACATTTTAATTGCCTTTCGCAGGAAGGGTTATAAAAGTTAGCACTAGGGCCTCCTATATCATGTATATATCCCTTAAAATTTGGTAAAGTTGTTAATAATTTTACTTCATCAAGAATACTTTTTTCGCTTCTATTTTGAACGCCTCGTCCTTGATGATATGTTAGTGCACAAAAGGCACAGTTTCCAAAACAACCTCTATGACTGTTTACACTAAACTCAACTTCCTCAATTGCGGGAACGCCCATTTTATATATTGGATGAGGTTTGCGTTCATATGGAAGGGAATAAACAAAATCTAACTCTTTTTGTTTTAGCCTTGGTGAAGGTTTGTTTTGGATAACATAATAATTACCGCATTTTTGAATTAACCCTTTTGAATTCAAATTGTCGGTGTTTTGCTCAATAATGTTAAAGGCTTCTATGTATTTTATTTTGTTAGAAGCAACATCTTCGTAACTAGGTAAAATTATATAATCTGTAGGGTGTAAAATTTCCTCTTTTATTTTTTTTGATAAATTTTCGTAAGTAGAAAAATAAGTTGTCCCCATTATATTTTTTAATTTTTTAATCGGAATGCCCTTTTTTATAGATTGCAACATTTGCATTAGCTGATATTCACCCATACCGTAAGAAAGTAAATCTGCATTGCAAGGAATAATAACGCTTTGCATTACAGAATCACTCCAATAATCATAATGAGCAAATCTTCTTAAACTTGCCTCAATACCTCCAATCAAAATAGTAACATCGTTACCAAAAAGTTTCCTAACATTTTGGCAGTATACTGTTAAAGCTCTATCAGGTCTCTTTCCTGCAATTCCACCTTCACTATAAACATCATCATTTCTTTTTTTCTTGCTTGCTGTGTAGTTGTTTACCATGCTATCAACAACGCCACTTCCAACTAAAAAAGCGTGCTTTGGGGTACCTAATTTTTTATAATCTTCATCACAGGTTGGTTGGGCTATAACACCACAAGAAAAACCATAAGATTCAATTAATCTTGTAATAATAGCCATTCCAAAAGAAGGGTGATCAATATACGCATCACCCGTGATATAAATAAAATCTAATTGGTCAATTCCCTGTTTTTTCATATCTTCAGCTGATATGGGTAAAAAACTCATAAAACAATTCTCCTAATGTAATTTATTAATTTAAGCGGTTGTAAATCATTTTAATTTTAAAAAGTAAAACAAAATTAAAATAAAACTAGTTTAAATAGACTAGTTTTTAAATAATTCGTTTATGTTTATTAATGGTAAAATATATGGTGGCATATTAAGCATTGTTGAAAGATTTGATACTAAACTTCTTAAATAAGGGAAAAGCGTTGCGGTTGATGTTATTTCTACTAAATCTTTATTGTCTTCATTTTGCCAATCTTCTAAAGCAAACAAGCCTTTAATACTTGCTTCAATGTTAAAAGGAACTTCTTGCTCTGGTGTATTTTCTATAACAATAGTTAATTGAGTTTGAAATTGCTTATCATCTATTTTAATAATATCCCTTGTGAATTTTGGGTTTAATGTTATATTTTGTTTTGTAGCAAAATCAAACTTTTGATTAATCTCTGCTTTAAATTTTGGGACTCCATAATTAATAAATTTTAAATCACTATTTACGCTCATTTCTGTGCCTCCTTAATTAGTATTATTATACTACACTAAAGAAGCGTAATTTGCAAGTAAATTTTATATTTTAATTAGTAAAAAAGAGAGAAAAGCTATTATACAGCTTTCTCTCTTTAACTTTAGACAATTAAAACACACGCATTAGTATTTAATAATGCGAAAAGTGTGTTTAATTGTAATTAAGTTAAGTAAAAATTATTATTCTTTAGTAGGGTTTGCTAATTCCTTTTTATAAGCTTCAATTACAGTATTGTTTATTAATTCTCTAGTTTCAGTATTAATAGGATGAG
>CAVFEO010000103.1:0-2790 GCA_963621425.1 bacterium
TTCTAGGATAAAAAGAAATTGCTATCATATAGTTTGAGTGATAAGTGTATTTTAGAGTATTTTTTAAATTTGATTAAAAAAATATAAGGCTTTTATAGTCTTTTTTGTTTGTTAACAAGTTTGTTTTGCTTGCTTTGTTGCTGGTTATTTGTTATAATAAGATGAAATAAATGTGTTGGGAGGCAAATATATGTTTGTAATTTTTTCAGGAAGTAGTGGTGTGGGCAAAAACACAGTAATTAATGAACTAATGAAAAACAATAAAAACATCAAATTTTTTGTTAGTTGTACAACAAGGGATATGAGACCGGGTGAAGTTAAAGATGTGAACTATCATTACTTTACTAAAGAAGAGTTTTTGAAAATGTATGAAAATCATGAGCTCGCAGAATATGAAGAAATTCATGGCAATTATTATGGCGCAAGAATTGAAGATATTTTAAATGCAGTTAATAGTGAAGATATAGTAATTAAAGATATTGGCGTTGAGGGAAATAGAAATATGAGAGAACTTTTGGGTAAGGATAAGGTTCTTAGCATATTTATTGATGCGCCCAAAGAAGTTTTACTTGAAAGACTAAAGGGCAGAGGCGATGCTATTGATAATATTGAACTTAGAATGAAAAGATATGATTATGAGCACACTTTTATGCAAGACTATGACTTTATTGTTCAAAACGATGTTGTTGAAGATTGTGCTAAGCGTATTCAAAAAATATTGGATAATTACAAAAAAAAAGAAAGTAATCAAGGAAATGTAAAAGAGTATGGAAAAGAAGATTGATGTTTTAATAGAAGTAATTGAACTATCTAGTGAAGTTTGTAGAAATCTAGCTCAATCTGAAGATATGGTAAATAATGGAGAAGTTCAACAGAGTATGCTTGTTTTAAAGCGTGGTACTTCGCTATTAAAAACTTGTAAAAAAGATTGTTATGAAGAATTAAAAGCAGAGTATGGAATTGACCAAATTGGTGTGGATGAAGACGCTTCTACATTGAATTTAGCTGTAAGTTTGGGCGATTTAATTAATGCTTGTGCAATATTATTAAAAAGTGAACTGGATAACGATGTTAGTATGAAAAATATGTGTATCAATAAAATAAAAACAAGTTTAAGCAAAATATACGACATTAGCGACACTTTGTTTGATTAAAAGTTTTAATTTTAAAAAATAGAGATAAATTAAAATTATCTCTATTTTTTATATGTTAATTAGTGGAAATTATATTACAAAATTTCCGTTTTCGAAAATTGGAATTTTTTTACCATCTTTAGTCGTTCCTATAATGCTTAAATCTCTACTGCCAACCATAAAGTCTACATGTATTATACTATCATTACTTCCTGCGTTATATAATTCTTTTTTATCCATATTTAAACCATTTTTAATTGTATCTTTATAACTTTCTCCAAAAGCAAAGTGGCAACTAGCGTTTTCGTCAAATAATGTAGAAAGGAATAGTGTATTGCTTTCTCTGATAGGGCTATCATAAGGGACTAAAGCAATTTCGCCAAGTCTTGAAGAATTTTCATCCATTTCTAGTAATTGTTTTAAAGTTTCTTTTCCGCTTGAAGCATCAAATTTTATAACTTTACCATCTTTAAATGTGAACTTCATATCTTTTATAAGGGTTCCATTATAAGATAGTGGGAAGGTGCTCACAAGAGTTCCGTCAACGCCTCTGCTATGTGGCATTGTAAAAACTTCTTCTGTAGGCAAGTTTGGGTAATACACAACTCCTTGCGTGGTTTTATCGCTTCCACCTTTCCAAATATGGCCATCTACAAGTTTCACTTTTAAATCTGTTCCTAAACTGTTTTTATATTCCACATAATCAAAATCGTATTTATTTAGTTTGTTACAGCGTTCAGTTAATTTGTTGTTGTGCTCTTTCCAAAGTCTATTCACATCATCTTTTTCGTTTATTCTGCAAACATAAAAAATTAAATTCCATAATTTTTCTAAGGCAATATCATCTTCTTCGTTTGGAAATACTTGCGTTGCCCATTTTTTTGTAGGTACACCTGCAATGCACCATTGATATTGGTTTTCAATAGAGTCAAACAAATTTCTTACAAATTTGCTTATATCCTTTTGAGATTCTGATAGTTTTACAGGGTCTACATCTTTAAAAGCATTTGGGTCTGAATCTTCAAAGAAAATTCTAGTTGTTTTGTTTTCAACTAAATATTCATATCTAGCCTTTGCATAAGGTTTTATTTTTTTTAGTTCTTCAAGTTCTGCGTATTTGTATGTTAAAACGCTTGCTTTTTCGTTTATCCAATTTACCATAACAAACTTTGCGCCTGCTTTATAGCATTCTTCCATAACAATTTCTGCAAAGTAGGCGTTTTCTATTGAAGAAGAAAGTTCAACTATTTGACCTTTTTGCACATTTGCTCCAGTTTTTACAATTAGCTCTGCATATTTTTTTATTAAAGTTGGGTTTATATTCATATTCTTTTTTCTCCTTATCTATATTAATTATATCACTAAAATAAATTATTCAAAATAAAATATATGCTTTTTTGTGTATATTTTTTTATTATTTGTCATATAAATTGGTATGAACAAATTTAATGTAGAAGTTTTAACCGAAGCAAAACTTGTTGATATTATTTATTTTGTTAGGGAGCATGACACTATTTATAGCATTAGTAATAAGTTTAATATAGATGCAAAACAAATAATAGAAGACAATAATTTATCTACAGAAGAAATTGCAGAGGGGGACATATTGTGGATTAGAAAAAGGAATTCATTTTCTTACATTGTAAAACCTTTAGAT
>CAVFEO010000104.1:0-2786 GCA_963621425.1 bacterium
ATAAATGATAATCTTTTTGTGTATTTTATAAAGGAGGAAAGGAAAGTTATGAAAAAGTTTTTATCTAATATTATAGCTTTATGCGCAGGTGTATTTGCCTTTTTAGCACTAATAATGCCAGCAGTTGGTCATTACATTAATGTGGTTGTTGGGGATAATACTACAACTGTTTCGGGATATGATTTTATTTCATTTGAAGATGGTGTAGAAACAAGCGAAATAATGTTTAGCGTATTCGCTATAATTTTAATGGTTGTTGCATGCTTATTAATTCTTGTTTCTGTAATTAGATTTTTTGCAGATAATAAGAAGTTTAAACTTGCAATGATTCAAAACATTTTAGCATGCGTTTTAGCAGTTTTAGCTATTGCAACTTTAATTTGTGCTATTGCTTTTGTAGGTGATTTTAATAATTCTGCATTATTTGTTAAGGATTATAACTACATGTTCATAGGTATTGGTTCAATTTTAAATTGTGTAGTTCTAGTTGTGTGTGCTATACTTACTTTCTTATTCAATTGCGGTAAGAAAAAGAAAAGATAATTTTCAAGTTTAATGCCCATTAGGGCATTTTTCTTTTTTTAAAATTTAGTCTTGTTTTTAAAAAAATAATGTGTTATAATACGGCATAATTAAATAGGGAGGCTCTACTTGTGGGTAAATTGCTTATTGGTAAAATTGTAAAAACTCAAGGTTTAAAAGGGGAAGTTAAAATCTACCCATATGCAGACTATTCGTTTATACAGCACACAAAACATTTCTACAAACAAAATGGCGAAGAATTGCAAGTTACATCTTTAAGGCAAAGTCAAAATATGTTTTATGCTAAGTTTGTTGGAATAGATAGCATTGAACAAGCACAAAAGTTGGTCAATTTAGAACTCTATTTAGATAGAGAAGAATTTGAAGTTAAAGATGATGAGTTTGTTGTAAGCGATTTAATTGGTCTAACAGTTTTATTAGATAGCGGAGAAAATTACGGCGAAATTGTAGAAATAAACAATTATGGCGCAACGGATATTTTGGTTATTTCTGGCAAATATGGAAAGTGGCAAGTCCCATTTTTAGCAGATTTAGTACAAAGTGTAGATAGCAATAACAAAATTATTGTGCTAAATAAAAAAAGGTTTGAAGAGGTTAAAGTATGATTTTTAACATTTTAACGCTTTTCCCAGAAATGTTTGAAGCTTTAAAAGTTAGTTTGCTTGGTAAAGCGCAAGAAAAAGGTGCTATAGAAATTAACATTATTGATATAAGAGAATTTTCTTTAGATAAACACAAAAAATGTGATGATTACCCATTTGGCGGTGGTGCAGGTATGCTTATGTCTGTTCAACCACTATATGATGCAATTATGAGTGTTAAAACGCCTGATTCATTAACAATTTATATGTCGCCAGGAGGAAAAGCGCTTAATCAAAGCAAAGTAAAAGAGTTATCAACACATAAGGTTATTAACTTAGTTTGCGGGCATTATGAAGGCATTGATGAGAGAGTAATAGAATTGTGTATAGATGAAGAGTTAAGCATTGGTGATTATGTTTTAACCGGCGGGGAAATCCCTGCAATGGTTGTTGTTGATGCTGTTTCTCGTTATATTCCAAGCGTATTGCATAGTGATGAAAGTGTAATGGAAGAAAGTTTTTCATCAAACTTGCTTGAGTACCCTCAGTATACAAGGCCACAAGAGTTTATGGGTAAAAAAGTTCCAGAAGTATTGCTTTCTGGTCATCATGAAAATATTGCTAAGTGGCGCAAAGAAAAGGCAATAGAAAAAACTAAAAAAGTAAGGCCAGATTTGTTAGAAGATTAATTTAAATGGAGGTTTAGTTATATGAAAATAAATTGGTTTCCCGGTCATATGAAGAAAAATCTTGATATGATGAAAAAAGAAGTGCAAGACATTGATGTTGTGATTTATATGTTAGATGCTAGAGCTCCTTTAAGTTGTATTAATCCTTCTTTTGTAAATGTAATAAAAAATAAACCGATTATATATGTTTTAAACAAAGTTGACCTAGTTGATAAAGATAATCTATCATTTTTTGTTCAAAAACTATCAAAAAATAACACTCAAGTTATTTTGTTAAACGCAACACTTAATTCTGCTAAAACAAAAATAATTTCAGCTATAGAAAATGCTATGAAAGTTAAGTTGGAAGCATTTAGACAAAAAGGTGCAAGGCTTACAATTAAGTCTATGGTAATAGGTGTTCCAAATTGTGGTAAAAGTACTTTGTGTAACACTCTTGCAGGTAAATCAAAAGCAATTACTGGAGATAGAGCTGGCGTTACAAAAAGTAAGCAATGGATAAAAGTTAGCCCATATGTTGAGGTATTAGACACTCCGGGTACGCTATGGCCAAATTTAAAATATGTTAATGTGGCGGAAAACTTAGCTTTTATTGGTAGCATTAAAAGTGAAGTGCTTGATAACGAACAACTTTGTATTATGCTTATTAAAAGGCTTATGCAAATTGATGCTGACTCTTTAAATGCAAAATACAATATAACAATTTCAAGTGAAGATAGCGCGGTAGATGTAATAGAAAAAATTGCATTATCAAAAGGTTTAAAGATAAAAGGTGGCGAGCCTGATTTTGATAGGACTTATGCGTTAATTCTTAATGATTACAAAAAAGGTAAGATAACAAATAAAATTTTAGATGAGGTTAAATAATGCAACTAATAGAGCAAGATAAAAAAACTCGTTCAGACCTCTATGGGAAGGAAAAAGAAGATAGAGCAAAACAACTGAGAAGCGACATACTTTGTTTTGCAGACGC
>CAVFEO010000105.1:0-2748 GCA_963621425.1 bacterium
CACTAAAAGGGGTCAAAAGTCAATATATTTATATAAAAAAATATTAAAAATATGTTGCAGATACAAGTTTATATAGGGGGCAAAAAAATTTTTATTTTCGCACGCTTACATTTTCGTTTTGTTGTGATACAATAAAAGTGAGCAAAAAAGAAAGCTTAAATTTTGCTAAAAAATTATAAGGAGATTACTGGAATAAAAATAAAAGGGAAGTTCAATAATGCAGAAGTTTTTACTGAAGTTATAGAAGATAAGGCTATTGAACAAGTGCAAGCCATGTGTGACTTTGAAGCTTTTAAAGGTTGTTCTATTAAAATTATGCCAGATGTTCATTCTGGTGCTGGTTGTACAATAGGAACAACAATGACTATAAAAGATAAAATTGTGCCTAATATGGTCGGTGTTGATATTGGTTGCGGTATGGAAGTCGTGCAAATTAAAGAAAAGGAAATTGATTTTGCTAAATTAGATAATATAATTAAAAAATACATTCCATATGGCTTTGGTATTAACAAAAAAATGCATAAGTTTAATGAGCAAGTTAATTTAGAAGAATTAAAATGCAAAGATTTTGTTAACATTAAAAACGCAAAACTGAGCTTAGGCTCTTTAGGCGGTGGCAACCACTTTATAGAAGTTGATAAAGATGAAGAAGGTAACAATTTTATTGTTATTCACTCGGGCTCAAGGCATTTAGGTAAAGAAGTTGCAGAATTTTACCAAAAGAAAGCTATTGAGCAAAGAAAGCAAGCGTATAGCAATTTTTTAAATGAGCAAATAGAAAAATTAAAAAAGGCAGGTAAAGAACAAGAAATAAGTGCATTTGTTAAAAAAGCGAACAGCACATTAAAAAATGCAATTCCTGATGATATGGCTTGGGTTGAAGGTGATTTGTTTAACAATTACATACACGATATGAAAATTGTTCAAAAGTTCGCTGTTTTAAACAGAAAAGCCATGATAAACACAATTTTGGTTGGCATGAGATTTACTGTTGTAGATGAGTTTACTTGTATTCATAATTACATTGATACAGATAATATGAGTATGAGAAAAGGCGCAGTATCAGCACGAAAGGGAGAAAAAATATTGATTCCTATTAATATGCGTGATGGTTCGCTTATCTGCATTGGTAAAGGAAACAAAAAGTGGAATTACAGTGCACCTCACGGGGCAGGTAGATTAATGTCTAGAAAGCAGGCTAAGCAAACGCTAAGTTTAGAAGAATTTAAAGCGCAAATGCAAGGTATATTTTCTACAACTGTAAGTGCCAGCACACTAGATGAAAGCCCAATGGCTTACAAAACAATGGATGATATTTTAAAGAACATTACTCCAACAGCAAAAGTTGAAAAAATAATAAAACCAATTTACAACTTTAAAGCAGATGAGTAAAGAAAAAGAATAAAAAAGGAGAATAGAAATATGAAATTAGCAGAAGCATTGATTGAGAGAGCGGATATAAAACAAAAAATTGCCATTATTAATGATAGAATTTATAATAATGCCAAAATTCAAGAGGGGACAAAACCAAACGAAGATATTGGCACATTGTTAAAGGAGTTAGATGAAAAATTAGATAGATATAATTATTTAATTGTTCACATTAATAAAACTAACGAATTAACAACAGGTAGGAGTGGCGAAACTATTTCTGCCATGATTGCTAAGCGAGATGTTTTAAACGAAAAGTTAAAAGCATATAGTAGGTTAGTAGATTCTGGCAGTGCGGTTATAAACCGTATTAGCCACTCAGAAATTAGAATTTTACCATCATTTAATGTGTCTAACGCACAAAAAGTGTTGGATAAAATTTCAGAACAAATAAGAATAACGGATACTGCAATTCAAGAATTAAATTGGGTTACAGAATTGTTATAATTAATTTTTAGGTGTAGCGGGGCAAAGGTGGATATTAAGCCTTGTACTTTGGGGTTAATCAAGTACGAACATATTTTCAGGATGTTTCCGATGGACTAGGGATGTAATAATTGTTATGTCAGTATAGTTACAAGGGCATTGTTATATTTTAATGAATTAACCAAATATCAGTTTGTTTTGCGAGGGCGCGGTAAGTGGGATAAAAGGAGATATATATGTTAATTGAAGATGGCGTATACACAAGATGTGATGCAGAAGATATAGCTTGCGGTGGCGTAGTTGTTGTGCCAAAAGGTGTTAAAGAGATAGGCAAATTTGTCTTTCAAAAAAGAGATGATATAAAAAAAGTAGTATTGCCAGAGGGGATTAAAAAAGTAGGATATTTTTCTTTTTATGAGTGCACTGGCTTAGAAGAAATAAACTTGCCAGATAGCATTGAAGAAATAGGTGCAGTTGCTTTTTCAGGCTGCGAAAAACTAGCAAAAATCCAGTTGCCTAAGGGCCTAAAAAAACTAGGTGATAGCAGTTTTGATTGTACGGCGATTGAGCGCATTGAAGTCCCAAATGTTACATACATTTTGGAGGGAACTTTTGCAGATTGTAAAAATTTAAAAGAAGTAATTCTGCATGATGATATAAAGGTAAGTTGTTTTTCAGCATTTGTTGGGTGTGAAAAATTAGAGACAATTAAATTCCCCAAAAATGTAACGGAAATTGAATTTGATGCTTTTAGGGATTGTTCTAGTTTGTGTGAGATTGTTATCCCTAAAGGGGTAAAAATAGGTAAAAACGCTTTTATGAATTGCCCAATTAAAAAAATTAATGGGGTAGAAGGTGCGCATATTGAAGATTATATAAAATAAAATTTTA
>CAVFEO010000106.1:0-2734 GCA_963621425.1 bacterium
ACAATAGAGTTGATACGCAAATTTTTATGAAAAAATTTTCTGAAACAAATTGAAAATGTTTCAAAAAAAAACATAAAAAAAATTAAAAAAACATAAAAAATATTAAAAAAATACTTGCAATGGTAACAAATATCTATATAATTATATGTATAAATGATAATTAATCATTTATACAGTTCATTGACAACTTAAAAAAATAAAAAAACTTTATAAAAAATTGTTGACAACAAGTTATAAAGTAGTACAATAAATATGAAGTTGAAAAGCAACAAAAAAAATATTTTAAAAAATATTAAAAAAATGCTTGACGACTTAAAAGTTATCAATTACAATATAGTAGTAACCACAAAATGGTATAAACGCTCTAGCATAAAGCGGGTATATAGAAAGGCCGCCACCATACGGTAAAAGGTAAAAAAAATTATGCAAAAAATTACAAATGTTGAAAACTTCACAAATGTTAGAGACTTCTTAATCTCTAATAACGCAAGTCAAGAAATGATTGACTTTATCCAAACTAGAATTGACTTAACTATCAAAAAGAATTCTAGAAAATCCACTGAATTGACTGAAACACAAAAAGAAAATCTAGAATTAAAAGGTAATGTGCTTGAGTATATTACAAACAATCCTAACATTACTTCTAAAATGTTAACAAAACATTTTGGGGTATCAAGTCAAAAGCTTACACCTATTCTCTCAAGATTAGTTCTTGACAATGAAATTATGTTCACTGTTGAGAAAAAAGTAAAATATTTCAGTGCTTGTTAAAAGGTTTGGGGGGTACCTAAAACCCCCCACGCTTAAAAGCGTTATTGAAAGGTTAAAGGTAAAAAATGATGAAAAGAAAAAAAATTATGGTATTAGATACTGAAACATGCCCTATTGATAAAAACGGGGGTATCCGTCCTGGTAATATGTTAGTCTATGATATAGGTTATAGAATTATCGACAAACAAAATAATCTCTATCTAGAGCGTAACTTCTTAGTCAATGAAATATTTCATGGTGAGTGGGATAAAATGCAAACGGCCCACTATAAAAACAAACTACCACTATATTATAAAATGTTAGTAAAAGGTGAGATTGAATTAAAAAATTTCAATGAAATACACCACATTCTAATGCAAGATATAAAAGAATATGGTGTGGATACAATCTCATGCCATAATACAAGATTTGATTATGGTTCACTCTGTAATACTAACAAATGGTTAAATGGTAAATGGTATTCATTTTGGCCAAAATCAATTACAATGTGGGACTCAGTAATGATGGCCCGTGATACAATCTGTAAATTTAAAACTTACAACTATTACACGGCCACGGGTACAATGAAAAGCGCCACGGCCGATAGCATAGGCAAATATTATTTTGGGGATGACTTCAACGAAAGTCATACAGCGTTAGATGACGCTAGACTAGAAAGCTTCATTGTTTATAAATGCCTTTCATCTCACAAGAAAATGAGAAAAGAATACATACCAAAATATTAAAAGAAACGGGCCATGGCCCGTTTTAATTTTGGATGCACTTGTGAAAAAATTCACAAGTCCAAATATTAAAGTTTGTGAAAAAATTCACAAGTCCAGATATTAAAGTTTGTGAAAAAATTCACAAGTCCAGATATTAAAGTTTGTGAAAAAATTCACAAGTCCAGATATTAAAGTTTGTGAAAAAATTCACAAGTCCAGATATTAAAGTTTGTGAAAAAATTCACAAGCGACCGTTATTGATCAAAAAATTATAGCATATCCTTTGTAATTTTGTCAAGAGAAAAAATGAAAAAATTTTTTTAATTTTTTTATCCTAAAACACTTGACAAATCCGCCGCCCCCGTATTATAATAGAAGGGGGGCCATATACCCCCAAAAAAATTGTGAAATTTTTCACAAACTTTTGCTTGTGAAAAAACGATTGATTTTCACAAATACATTTTCCCATTTTATTATAGCATATTTTTTTAACTAGTCAACCCCTATTTTTAAAAAATTTTTTTAAATTTCCACTTGACTTTTTTAAAAATCTATTATATAATAAAACTGAGACAATAATATATATAAAAAAATATTTAAAAAAATAAAATTTTTTGAAAAAAATACTTGACTTTTAATTTGAGTATGCTATTATATATATGTAAATAAAAGAGAGGTAAATTGAAATGAGAGTTAACAAAACTGTATGGTTCGATATGGACGGGACAATTGCTGATTTATACGGGGTTCAAAATTGGTTAGGTTATTTATTAAATGAGAGTGCTTTACCATATAAACAAGCAAAACTTAAATATGAAAAAAATGAATTAATCCGTCAATTTATAATCCTAAAGCAAAAAGGATATAATATCGGGATTATCTCATGGACTGCTAGAAACGGCGCTATGGATTATAACGCTAGAGTCAAAAACGCTAAAATTGAATGGTTAAAAGATAATGGATTATATAACTTCTTAGATGAAATTTTAATAACTGAATACGGCGTCAATAAAAGTGAGATTTGTAAAGAATACGGCGTGGGCATTCTAGTTGACGATGAAAAACAAAACTTAACTTCATGGTTCAATGGTGATACAATTGACGCAAGCAAAAACATTTTAAAAGAATTAGAAAACTTATAAAAGTTTTCTTTTTTTTGTATTGACTTTTGGTTTTAAGTATGCTATAATGAAGTGGGATCGATCTTTTTTTTTTTTTTTTTTTTTTTTTTTTTTTTTTTTTTTTTTTTTTTTTTTTTT
>CAVFEO010000107.1:0-889 GCA_963621425.1 bacterium
TTTTACAAGATTCTAGCAAGCTAAATAGAGAAATTGATAAATTAGTTAGTGCATTTGTGCTTTCTTATCCAGAAATAGAATTTAATTTATATGCAGATGGAGTTAAAAAGTTTTCTCACAGAAAAGGCGATTTAATTAATGCAATAAACTCTGTTTTTGGCACAGAGTTTGCAACTAATTTAATTATGGTTAATGAAAAATTTGATGATTACATTTTAGAAGGTGCAATTGCTTTGCCATATATTCAAAAACGCAACAGGTCTTGGCAAATGCTTTTTGTCAATGATAGACTTGTTGAATGTGATATGATAAGTGCAGCAATAAATGGTGCATATACAGATTTTGTAATGAAAGGCTTTTTCCCTTGTTTTGTTTTAAATTTACATGTACCTTATGAACTTGTAGATGTAAATATTTCTCCGCAAAAAAGTGTAGTTAAGATAGAAAAAGTTGAAGAAATTGCAACTTGGATTATTAGGCTTATTAAAGAAATTTTAATTGATAGTGATAAAAAACAAGAACAAGAAGAACTTGAAGAGTTAAAAAGAGAAGAAGCACGTGAAGAAGAGATGCGTAAATTGCTTGCTAGAGCAAATTATGATGAAGAAGCTAAAAATGAAGTATATAAAAGATTGAATACTAATATATTTCAAGATAGTGTTAAATTTTATACAGAAGTTGTGCCAAAACAAAACGAGGTAAAAGTGGCAACAATTTCTAAAGAAAATAAACCCGTTATAGAAACTTTTACTTCAATGGTTGTTAATGAAGATGATATTTCTCACAAATTAAATGCTCCATCGGAAATTATGGCTAAAGTTTTAGAAGAAAATCAAAATTCGCTTAAAAATAATCAAGAAGAGCAAAAAACTATAAAGCATGAATATAC
>CAVFEO010000107.1:899-2725 GCA_963621425.1 bacterium
TTGGTGTATTGTTTGATACTTATATCATAGTTGAACAAAAGGAAAGTTTTTATATAATAGACCAACACGCAGCTCATGAAAGATTTTTGTTTGATAAATATTTAAAAAATGCTGAAGATAATGCAATTTCTTCTCAAGAATTACTAATTCCTTATCTTTTATATACAAGTATGGATGAAAAGTCTTTTATTTTGGATAATTTAGAAAATTTTAAAAATATGGGAATAGAAATTCAAGATGGGGATTCTCATTCAGTATTTGTTAAAACAATTCCAACTTTTTTAATTGATTATGATTTGAAAGAGTTTTTTACAGATATACTTGCAGACTTAAAGTCTTTTACGCGAGATAAAATTGTGTTTAGGCATCAAATTGCTACTCACGCTTGTAAATCCGCAATAAAGGCAAATGATGTTTTAAGTGAAGAAGAAATAGAAGATATAATTAATATGGTCAAAAATTCTGCAAGTCCACTTCTTTGTCCTCATGGAAGGCCTTATGTTGTTAATATTAAAAAAGTAGAAGTAGAAAAATGGTTTAAGAGGGTTCTATAATGAAAATTAAATTGTTAATTATTGCAGGCCCAACTTGTGTGGGGAAAAGTGCTTTGGCAATAGATTGTGCCAAAAAGTTTAATGGCGAAATTATTTCTTGTGATAGTATGCAAATATATCGTGGTTGCGATATTGTAACAGCAAAAATAACAAAGCAAGAAATGCAAGGTGTTCCGCATTATATGATAGATGTTGTAGATGCTAAAAGTGATTTTTCTGTAAGCGAATTTAAAGATATGGCAGAAAGAATAATAGAAGATATATTTAATAGAGGTAAATTGCCAATTTTAGTTGGTGGCACTGGGCTATATATAGATGCTATTATAAAAGATTTTGATTTTAAAAATGTAGCAAAAGATGAAAAGGTAAGGGCTAAATATGAAAGATATTTAGCAGAATTTGGTTCTAATGCCTTATATGACTTTTTAAAACAAAAAGATAGTGCACTTGCGTCTAAAATTAATAAGAACAATACAGTTAGAGTTATTAGGGCATTAGAAGCAATTGATGGCGGTTATTTATCAAATAGTCAAAAGTCTGTTAAAGATGATAAATATGATTATTTATATTGCGTATTAAATAAAGATAGAAACGAACTTTATAATGATATAAATAACAGAGTAGATAAAATGATTAGTAATGGCGCACTTGAAGAAGTTGAAAAATTACTTAATAGTGGAGTTACATTTAATAACCAGTGTATGAAAAGTATTGGATATAAAGAATGGGAGCCGTATTTAAATGGCAAAGCAACAATAGATGATGTTACAAATAAAATCAAACAAAACACTCGCAACTATGCTAAAAGACAATTAACTTGGTTTAGGCATAGAGAAAATGCTAAATTTTATGATATAAATGAAACTAATTTTTATTCAAAATTAATAAAAGATATTGATATGTGGCTATAAAGAATTAAAGTGTATAAAAAATAATTAAAAAATTTTTTCAAACCCCCTTGACTCTATAGTTTACTATAGTGTTATAGTGGTGTCAGGTAAGGGAGAAAATTATGATAAAAATTGGCGAAATTGCGCGTATTACAGGCTTATCTATACAAACTATTAGATATTACGAAAAAGAAGGCTTAATATGTCCTGTAGAGGTTGACCGCTGGACGGGATATAGGTATTATGACGAGCAAAGTATAGATAGATTAAGTGAAATAATATATTTGAAAGATTTAGGTTTTTCGCTAAAGCAAATAAAAAATTTTAATGAGCAAACAATTAAAGAAAAAGTTAAAGATATACAAAATAATATTGCAAAGCT
>CAVFEO010000108.1:0-2548 GCA_963621425.1 bacterium
ACCTTGTGAAGAATGTATTGAATGCATTAAAGTTCAAAATAAAACTCATATTGACGTAATTTATTTTGGTGAAGGAGACCAACTTGTAAAAAAAGATGATATTAGAGTCCTTTTAGAAAATTCAATTACGCGACCATTTGAAACAGATCATAAGTTTTTAATCGTTAAAAATAGCGAAAAATTAAGTGACGTATCACAAAATTTGTTATTAAAAACAATAGAAGATTTGCCTAAATTTGTAACAATAATACTTCTTACAAACTCTCTAGCTAAAATTTTACCAACCATAAAATCAAGGTGTCAAATAGTGCAATTAATTCCGCTTGAAAAAAAGGATATTATTACATTGCTAGGTAGTGGCGAAAAGTTTTTAAATATTGCAGAAGTGTCTGATGGAGTTTTAGGTACAGCACTTAAATATGCAGAAAATGCTGATGAGTTTGAGCAGGATTATAAATTTGCTGTTAAAATTGTTACAGAATATTCTAGCAGTGCAGAAATAGCAGAAAATTCGTTGTATTTAATTAATAGAAAAGAGCAATTAGAAGAAATAATTAGTGTGAGCATAAGCAAAAAAATTATTGCCAAAGATATTAAACTTTGTGATAAATGCTTGGATATGATTAATAAAAATGTTGTAAAAACTATGGTAATTGATTATCTATTAATTAACATTTTAAAAAATAAGGTAGGGGTATAAAAATGATTGTTGTCGGGGTACAATTTAACAATGCAGGCAAAATATATGACTTTACTAATCCTAATAATTTAGCTTTGGAACATGGAACGGCTGTTGTTGTGCAAACACAACGAGGGGTAGAGGTTGCTTTTGTTGTTGAGCCGAAAAAAGAAGTTGGTAAAAATGAATTTGATTATAAGCCAATTACAAGAATAGCTACAGAAAAAGATTTAATTAATTACGAAAAAAACAAGCAAAGAGCAAAAAAAGATTTTAAATTAATTCAAGATTTAATTTATAAAAGTGGTTTAAATAATAAACTTGCTGATGTAGAATTTGTTTTAGATGGTAGTAAAATAATTGTTTCTATCGTATCTGAAGAAAGAATAGATTTTAGATCTTTAATTAAAAAGTTGATGGGAATTTACAAATGCAAGATAGAAATCAAATTAATTGGTGCAAGAGATGAACTTAAAGTTCGTGGAGCAATAGGGCCATGTGGTAGGGAATGTTGTTGCGCAAGTTATATGAGAGATTTTGAAAAAATATCCATAAAAATGGCAAAAAATCAAAATTTATCACTTTCTCCAACTAAAATTAACGGCGCTTGCGGAAAACTAATGTGTTGTCTTGCTTACGAAAATGAAGAATATATAAAACTTGCTAGCACAATGCCTAAATTAAACTCTATTGTTAAAACTCCAGAGGGCGAAGGTTTAGTTGTATATAACGATTTATTTAAACAAAGAGTTACAGTAAGAATTCAATTAGAAGATAATTCCTTTAAAAATCTAGAATATGGGGTTGAAGAAATTGAATTTAGTAAATAATTGTGAAAGAGTGGATGATTTGCAATTTAAAGGTGCAAAAATTATTCAAAATCCTAATTTGTACACATTTGCAAATGATCCTATATTACTTGTAAACTTTGCAAAAATAAAAAGTAGTGCTACAGTTGTAGATATGTGCAGTGGTAGTGGCGTAATTGGAATATTATGTGCGTTAAAAAGCAATGCGAAAATTGTATATGGAATAGAAATTCAACAAGTAATGGCGCAAATGAGCGAGCGTAGTATTGCTTTAAATAATTTAACAGATAGAGTTCGAATAATTAATGATGATATAAAAAACTATGTTAAATATATACAAAAAGCAAGTGTAGATGTTGTTTTTTGCAATCCTCCATATTTTAAAAAAGATACAAAAAAAATATGCGATAATAACGTAAAAACTATTGCAAGGCATGAAATTTATTTAACTTTAGAAGATGTGATTCGTGTTGCTAGCGAAATGCTTAATAGCAAAGGAGAGTTTTATCTTGTTCATCAAGCAGAAAGGCTTCAAGAAATATGCGCGCTATATACAAAGTATAAATTGGCAATTAAGCAATTAATGCTTGTGCAATCTAATAGAGAAGAAAAACCGCATTTAGTTCTTGTAAAAGCAGTTAAAGATGGCGCAAGCGGTACTGAAATATTGCCAAATCTTGTGTTAAATAAAAAAGATGGAACTTTTACTACAAAAGTTCAAAAGATATATAAAAATAAAAGTATAAACAAAAAAGACAACCTTTGAGTTTGTCTTTTTATTTTGTCATATATTCATATGTGCTTTTATTTTATTGTATAATATGCTTAATTGTTCATTTGTTAAATTGCTAAAAAAACAATTTAAAATATTTTCATCAATGTTCATATTTTCAATTATAACTTTTGCTTGTTTTTGCGTAAGGACATTGTTTTTTGATGCATATAATCGTATAAGGCTTTCTTTTAACGAAGTTTTTATTTTTTTATCGCTTTGTTTAAATATTTCTGCAACAACAAATTCTAAATCTGAAAAAATAGTCTTTGCTTCTAATTTAACAAT
>CAVFEO010000109.1:0-2502 GCA_963621425.1 bacterium
AATTATACCTATTTCAATAATTACTGGATATTTGGGAAGCGGAAAAACCACTTTAATTAACCACATTTTAGCAAATGCAAAAGGTTACAAAATTGCAGTAATTGTAAACGATATTGGAGAAATTAATATAGATGCCGAACTTATTGCTAAAGGTGGAGTTGTATCTAGCAAAAATGAAGATTTAGTTTCTCTTTCAAATGGTTGCATATGTTGCACATTAAGGAAAGACTTAATAGAACAGGTTATGGGACTTGTTAATAGTGGCAAATTTGATCACATTATGATAGAAGCAAGTGGTATTTGCGAACCTATTCCTATTGCTCAATCAATATATTATATAGAATCTTCTTGCCAACAACAATTTGGTTTTACACCTTGCAAGTTAGATGCGGTTATTTCTGTAGTTGATGCATTGCGTATGAGTGATGAATTTGATGATGGTGCATCTCTTGTAAAAGAAAATAACGCAGAAGATGATATTTCAAACATTGTTATTAACCAAATTGAATTTTGCGATATTTTAATTTTAAACAAATCAAGTTTAATCCCTAAAGAAAAACTTGATAAAGTTAGAAAAATTGTTAAAGCTCTTCAGCCAAACGCAAAATTAATAGAAACAGATTTTTCAAATGTAGATATTGATAATATACTTGATACAAACCTATTCAACTTTGAAAAAGCAGTATCTTCTGCTGGCTGGATTGAAGAGTTTGAAAAAGACAAACAAGAAGTAGAAGAAAAAGAGCACAAAAAACACCATCACGAACATGAAGAACATCATCATAAAGACGAATGTCACTGCCATGAAGAGGGACATGAATGCCATTGCGCTGAAGAAAATGAAGACCACGAGTGCCATTGCCACGAAGAAGGTCACGAATGTCACTGTCACGACCATGAACACCATCACCATGGTGAAGGTTGTACTTGCAATGCTTGCCGTGGCGAAGCTGATGAATTTAAAATAACAACTTTTGTTTACTATAGAAGAAAACCTTTTAACAAAAATAAATTTGATGAATTTACAAAACTTGATTTTGGTAGAAAAATCATTAGAACAAAAGGTATGGTTTATTTTGAAGATGAAAAAGATACTATGTACATTTATGAACAAGCAGGCAAGCAAAAAGTTTTACAAGATAATGGTCCTTTTGTTGCTAGTATGTCAAAACAAGATATAAAACAAGCTATGCAAGACCCTAGTTTTTCTGAAATTTGGGATGATGAATATGGCGACAGAATGATTAAACTTGTGTTTATTGGTCAAAACTTAAACAAACACGAAATTGTATCAATTCTTGACAATATTTAAAAAATAAAAAAGCTTACAAAAATGTAAGCTTTTTTATTTTACAAAATCTTTTTTATTATCAATTACCTTAATTCTTTCGTTAACTGGAGCATAAAGTTCCGTGATAATACAATCTACTATTTTATCTAAACTATTAGCATTATTAATTTTTTGTGCCAAAGGACTTAACTTATTAACTTTCCCCTCACTAAACGCCCCTACTTCCCATATGGCTTGTTCTAGATAGTCCATAAACTTTTGTCTATCTTCCTGTTTAACTCTAGAGTATAGATATCTTGCAACAGATGAACATTCTGAAATATTACGAACTGCAAGATTTAATTCGTTCATAGCTGATGAAAACAATTTAACAATATTATTACCAACATTAGTTGTTATTGGATAAGAATTTCTAAAATAAATTTTAATATAATCGTTTGTTGCTTTTGTAATTTTTTCAAGTGTTGACGCTGTTGATATTAACTTCATAAATCTTTCTCCCCTTTCACAATGTTTAACTTAAGTTTATATTAGCATAAACAGCAAAAAAGTCAATACCCTAATTAGAATATTTTTCATATTTTTAATGGTTGTTTTGTTTGCTTTTTATGAATATTACATACCATATTTAATGGTTGCTAATTTTACTTTTTATACAAATAATAAAATTGTATGCTAATTTTATAGTAAAAAACCCGCTTTTACTGTGCGGGTTCCTTTTTAATAATAAACTTTACTTCCATCATGCTTGTTATATCTGTGAGCCTGATCTTCAAGGTAGTCGTAACTATTATAGTAATCTAATTCATCACTATATTTTGCATTTTCTTGTTGCAACTGACTTATTTTATTATTCATTTCATTTTGAGAATTTCGTAAATCCCATATTTTAACAAATTGAAAGACAATTAGAATAAGCAGTATTAAACACAAACTAAAAACAATAACAGTTTGTATTATGATAGATTTTTTTGTTTTATTACTATTCATATCGCGCCCTCCTCTCATCTTATTCTCTTAAATTATAATACATTTTTTGTAAAAAAGCAACCAAATTTAAACTTTAGGACTTTTTTATACTTTTTATCTTTGGTAACAACTTACAAACAAAAGCTAAAACTAACAAGACTGATGCAATTATATAATAGTAAAGTTTTTGCCTTATAACCAAACTTGAAAGCATTAAAACTAAACCTGAAAAAATATATCCC
>CAVFEO010000110.1:0-2499 GCA_963621425.1 bacterium
GCTTGATAATAAAGAATATTATGGTAATTTGTTTGAATTTTATAAAGACTTGTTAACGACAAATCAAATAGAGGTTTGTACGCAATATTTCTTTTATGATTATTCGCTTTCTGAAATAGCAGAAGAAGTTAAAATATCAAAGCAAGCCGTTAAGGATACTTTGGATAAAGCTGTTGCTAATTTAGAAAAGTTTGAGGCTGTTTTGCATTTATCTTCTAGGTATGATAAATTTAAAGCATTAAAGGCAAACAAAACTAATATGGATTATAAAGCATATATACAAGCATTAGAAAATTTAATGGAGGAATAATTTATGGCACTATTTTCATCTTTAAGTGAAAAAATGAATCATATTTTTTCCAAACTTACAAAGCGTGGAAAGCTAACTGAACTAGAAATTAAAGAGGCAATGCGTGAAATTAGGGTTGCTCTGCTTGAGGCGGATGTAAACTATGCAGTCGCTAAAAAGTTTATTGCAGATGTTAGTGAAAAGGCTGTTGGCGAGCGTGTTATGAAAAGTTTAACGCCGGGTCAACAAGTTATTAAAATTGTTAATGAAGAATTAACTGCGCTAATGGGTAGCGAACAAAGTAAACTTGTGTTTTCTTCTAATCCGCCAACAGTTATTATGATGTGCGGGCTTCAAGGCGCTGGTAAAACGACAATGTGCGGTAAACTTGCAACTTATTTAAAACAGCAAGGTAAAAAACCACTTCTTGTTGCGTGCGATATTTACAGACCGGCTGCCATTGAGCAATTAAAAGTTGTTGGCAAGCAAGCAGGTGCACAAGTTTTTGATAAGGGAACGCAAAATCCGGTTAAAACTGCACAGCAAGCAGTAGAGTATGCAAAATCTTATGGGTTTGATGTTGTTGTTATAGATACTGCAGGTAGGCTTCACATAAACGAAGAACTTATGCAAGAGTTAGAGCAAATTAAAGAAAAGGTTAATCCTTCTGAAATTTTGCTAACGGTTGATTCTATGACGGGGCAAGATGCTGTTACTGTTGCACAAACCTTTAACGAAAGGCTTGAAGTTACTGGCGTTGTATTAACCAAACTAGATGGCGATACTCGTGGCGGTGTGGCACTTTCTATTAGGCAAGTTACCGGCAAGCCAATTAAGTTTTGCGGGGTAGGCGAAAAACTTGGAGATATTGAACCTTTTTATCCAGACCGTATGGCTTCGCGTATACTTGGTATGGGCGATGTGTTATCACTAATAGAAAAGGCTCAGCAGGCAATAAGCGAAGAAGAAGCAAAGAAAATTGAAGAACAATTTAAGCAAAATAGCTTCACTTTTGAAGATTATTTAGTTCAGGTTGAAAGGCTTAGAAAAATGGGCAACATAAAAGATTTAGTTGCTATGATTCCGGGCGCAAGTGCAAAACTTGGTGGCGCACTTACAAACTTTGATGAAAGCATTATAGATAAAAACAAGGCAATTATTCAAAGTATGACTAAAAAAGAAAGGTTGAATCCGCAAATTATAAACGGTAGCAGAAAAAAGAGAATAGCAAATGGTAGCGGAACAACTATTCAAGAAGTGAACGCACTTTTAAAGCAGTTTGAACAATCAAAAAATATGATGAAGCAGTTTAACAAGAAAAAAGGGTTGTTTAAATTTTAATTAGGTTATAACTTGCAGTTTTGCAGTTTAACATATATATTTTATAAAGGAGAAAAAGTAATGGTTAAAATCAGATTTCAAAGACTAGGTGATAAGGGAAATCCTTTCTATCGTGTTGTTGTTGCAGATTCTAGAAGCCCAAGAGATGGTAAGTTTATTGCAGTTCTTGGAACATATAATCCAACAGTTGAACCTGTAGAAATTAAATTAAATGCAGATATGTGCAAAGAATGGATTGCTAAAGGTGCTCAACCAACTCCAACAGCAAGAGCAATTTTGGAAAAAGCTGGCATTTTAGAAAAGAAACCTTGCAAAAAAGTTTTTACTAAAAAAGCAGAAAAGAAAGAGGATTAATTTATAATGAAAGAATTACTAGAATTTATTGTTAAAAATTTAGTAACTAATGTTGATGATGTTAAAATTGAAGAAGTTCAAGATGGTGCTTATACAATTTTAAATGTTACTGCAAGCAATGCAGACCTTGGAAAATTAATTGGTAAAAACGGAAAAGTTGCTCAGGCACTTCGTGCAATTATTAGAACAGCCAACCGTGATAATAGTAAAAAATATACCATAAAAATTCAAGGCAATGAGCCAGAAGAAAAACAAGATTAATTTTAAAATTATTAGCAAAATTAAAATAAAATAAAAAATAACCGCTATTAAACGGTTATTTTTTTATTTTTACATATCATTTGAGCGTAAATTAATTCTGCCTTTTGATGTTATTGCAGAATAAATTAAGTATAGTGTTGCAACGCCTACCAAAATGTAAATTATTCTTGATATAATAGGGGTTATACCATCAAGTAATTCTACAAAGTTGTACCCAAAAATACCTATTGATAGCCAGTTTAAACCACCAATTG
>CAVFEO010000111.1:0-2489 GCA_963621425.1 bacterium
ATCTGCACTTATTTTCTTAAAGTTAATTTTACCTTTAAGCATATCATCAACAAAGTTTTGAAAAATCATTTTTAGATTTAAGGCAAAATTAAAATCTGTTTTGTCTTTAATTAGCAAATTAATAAAATCAAATAACCCCAAAACAAAAGAATGTGACACCTTTTTGTTTGCCGTTTGCATAATAGAAACTATAAACGAATCAAAAATGTTTATAAGGCAATTTTTATAAACCACCCCTAAATCCATTTTACCAAAACCACCACAAATATTTGCAAGGCACTCGTAAAGAGTAATTTTTATTTTACTATTATAATCTTCAAACAAAGCATCTTCACATTGCCAAATAATGCCGTTTGGTACATTTGGCTTTTTAAATATTTCTTGCACTAAAGAACAAAATTCATCAACACTTGTGCATTCTGCTAAAAACCTTATTAGCCCTTTGTGATTTATTTTATCAAAATCAGTTTTTCTTTTTCTTATTTCTGATTTTATTTTGTTCAATTTATCCGCATATAAAACTTGCGTGTAATTTGCAGGATATGATTTTTTTAATTTTCCAAGTGATTTATCTTCTTCCAGTTGCATAACATACGGATTTGTTGGGTCTACAATTTTTAATGTATAATAAAGCCTATCATCGAACCCGTGAGATGAGCGATTGTATAATTGAAAAAAGTCGTTTAACAAATTTTGTACAGAAAAATTAATATCATAAATTGGCTTTTTCTCATCTCTAACTAAATTAAGCGGAGAAACTTCAACAACAGGTTTAAAACTTGCTCTAATGCGTTCTGCTAAAGCAAAATCTTTATTAAGCACGCAATTTTGCAAAAGTATTGGAATTACAGATAAAGAGCATCCTAAATATAAAGCCTTTAAAAAATGCTTTTTAGCAAGAGCAAAATTGCCAAGTTTTAATTCTATTAGGCCAATTAATGAGCCATCAGAAAAATGTGAAAAACTATTCATAGCATCTTGTTCTAATGCTAAATTCATACAGTCTAAGGCTTGAATAATTTTGCCAGTATTATAAAAAGAACAAGCCTGACCAACATAATGCGGTATATCATTTACGATTTTAATTTTTTTTGCTGGTTCAGTTTGTTTTTTATCATTTGGTTGATTGCTTACTTTATCAATATTTTGAGAAAAATCAACTTCGTAAAGAATCATCTAAAAGTTCTCCTATTGTAAATCTTCCTTTGTTATGTACATATATTTGTTGCAAAAATCGCAATGTGCCTCAATTTTTCCATCTTGATTAAACAAATCATCAATGCTGGAATTTTTAGCCATACCCTTAAGTACTTTTATTAATTTATTTTTTGAGCATTTGCAAGAATATTTAGGTTCTACGCTATATTCAGCCTTTATTGCATCACTAAACAACCCAAGCACAAATTCATCAAGTGTTTTGTCACATATTTGTTTACTAAAATCTTTAATGATTTGTACTTGTTTTTCTATTGTAGAAATTGCTTCTTCACTTGCATCTGGGAAAAGTTCAATAAGCATTCCTGCAGAGCACAAACACTCTTTTTTTGGCGAAACTAATACCCCCAAGGCAATTGCACATGGTTGTTGCAAACTTGTTGCATAATAAGCAGTAAAATCTTCTGCAATTTCTCCGCTTACAAGGTTTACTTCCCCAGTGTAGGGAGAACCAAAGCCAAGGTCCATAACAACGCGTAATTTCCCTGTTTTACCAACGGCACCAGACACATCTAATTTACCTTGTGCGTTTGGGTACAAATCTATTTCTGGATTTTGCATATAGCCCTTAACCAAGCACCCAGTTTTTGCTACACAAGTTATCTTCCCTGCGGGCCCATCGCCATCAATTATGCTTGTAATATTTGCATCTTTATGGCTTAATTTTGTTCCCATTAATGCAGACATTGTTAAGCATCTGCCAAGAACAGCACTAGTCGTTGCAGATAGTGAATGAATTTTCATTGCCTTTTTAACTAAATTAGTAGTTCTTGCAATGGTAACAAGCGCTTCACCGCCACATATTTCCCATTTTTGTATTTCATCTTTTTGTTTTTGCATTTTTTATTCCCTTATAATAATTCTTCTACACATTTCACAAACAAGTCTATTATCGCCTTTTGCTAGTGCTGAAGTTGAAAGTTTTTGCATACATCCCCCACAGCAATCATTATTATATATTCTAACATAAACTGGCATAATATTATCTTGTTTAAGTTTTTCATATTCAGCAAGTATTTTCTTATCAATTCCTTCTTGCATTTTAGCCTTTTCTTTTTCTAACTTATCAAGAACGCTTTTTTGAGATTGCTCTAACTTTTCTTGGGCATCTTTAGCATTTTTATAGTTAGTTTTAACTGCTATTGCGTCTTTTTTCAAATCAGCAAAAGCTTTATTCATATTTTCAAAATTCTTTTGCAAAATAATAAACTTTTTAGAAATTGTATTTAACCTTGTTGACAATTTTTTACTTTTTTCATCAAGTTCTTCTGCAT
>CAVFEO010000112.1:0-2409 GCA_963621425.1 bacterium
TTAATCACATATTTTTTGCAATAAAAGATTATTTCGTGTACAATAAAGTAAGGTAAAACATTAAAGTTTTATATTTAATTTATTTTGTGTTAAAACTTAATTAAATATGTTTTTAATAACAAGGAGCAACAATAATGGAAAATATTTATGATGTAAATGAAAAAAACCTACAAATATTAGATGGATATTTTAGAGCAAGCAACTATTTATCTGCTTGCCAAATATATTTAAAATCTAATACATTGCTTGAAAAACCTTTACAACTATCTGACATAAAACACAAACTTGTCGGACACTGGGGAACAGTTCCTGGCCAAAACTTTATATATGCACATTTGGATAGAGTTATTTGTAAGTATAATTTAGATATGCTTTTAATTTCTGGACCTGGCCATGGTGGTAACTTTTTTATTGCAAACTCTTACTTAGAAGGTCATTATAGTGAGATTTATCCAAATATTAGTCAAGACAAGGCTGGCATTGAAAAGTTATGCAAACAATTTTCTTTTCCAAACGGCGTTAGTAGCCATGTTGCACCACAAATACCAGGATCAATTCACGAAGGTGGTGAACTTGGATATAGTTTAATGCACGCATTTGGAGCTGTATTGGATAACCCAAACACAATTTGTGCTTGCGTTATAGGCGATGGCGAAGCAGAAACTGGTCCTCTTGCGACATCTTGGCATGGTAACAAGTTTTTAAACCCTATTACTGATGGCGCCGTGTTACCTATCTTGCATTTAAATGGGTACAAAATTAGTAACCCTACAATTTTATCGAGAATAAAGAAAAATGAACTTGCAATGCTTTTAAGAGGTTATGGGTATAAACCATATTTTGTTGAAGGTTCTGACCCTAAAAAAATGCATAAACTTATGGCAAACACCCTTGATGCTGTTATAGAAGAAATAAAAAGCATTCAATTAAATGCAAGAAAAAATATGGACCCTAACAGACCAATTTGGCCAATGATTGTATTAGTTTCACCAAAAGGTTGGACTGGACCAAAAATTGTAAAAGGCAAAGCAGTCGAAGGCTCTTTTAGAGCTCACCAAGTACCATTGCAAATAGAAGACGAAAAGGATTTACAAATACTTGAGAAATGGCTAAAAAGTTATAAGCCAGAAGAATTATTTGATTCTAAAGGAGCATTGAAAAAAGAATATAAAAAATTTATTCCGAAAGGTAACAAAAGAATAAGTGCGAACTTGCATGCAAATGGCGGGGTTTTGTTAAAAGAATTAGTATTACCAAATGTTAAAGATTTTGCAGTTAAATTTAACGACCATGGAAGCATTAAGACTCAAGATATGCTTGAGTTAAGTAAATATGTTAAAAAGGTCTTTGAATTAAATAGAAAAAATAAAAATTTTAGATTCTTTTCACCTGATGAAGCAATGAGTAATAGGCTTTATGCTCCTTTTGAAATTGAAAGTAGGCAGTTTAACGGAAATATTTTAGCAAGTGATGACGAACTTTCACCATATGGAAGAATTATGGATAGTTTTTTAAGCGAACATATGTGTGAAGGTTGGTTGGAAGGATATTTACTTACTGGCAGACACGGCTTTTTTGCTAGTTATGAAGCCTTTATTCGTGTTGTTGACAGTATGGTATCTCAATTTATGAAATGGCTTAAAGAGTGCCAAACTATAGATTTTAGAGCCGACATATCTTCTTTAAATCTTATTCTAACAAGCAATGTATGGCAACAAGACCACAATGGCTTTACACACCAAGACCCAGGTTTTTTAAACCATCTTTGCAATAAAGAAAGTTCTATTTCAAACATATATTTACCAGCAGATGCAAACACACTAATTTGTTGTTTTGATAAATGCTTAAAAACAAAAAATAAAATTAATGCTATAGTTGCCTCTAAACACCCAAGTTATCAATGGCTTAATATGGATGATGCTATAAAACACGTAGAAAAAGGAATTTCTATATGGGATTGGGCTTCCAATAATGATGACGGAAACCCCGACATTATTCTTGCTTGTGCAGGCGACACCCCTACACTTGAAACTCTTGCATGTGCAAAGATTTTAAAAGAAAGGTTGCCAAAGTTAAAATTTAGAGTTGTTAATGTTGTAAACTTATTAGTGTTAGAATCTCCAAAAAATCATATATGCGGTATATCTGATGAAGAATTTGATAGAATATTTACAACAAACAAACCTATCATATTTAACTACCACGGATACCCTAAACTTGTTCATGAAATGACATACAGAAGAAAAAATCAAGAAATTCATGTTCATGGATATCGTGAAGTTGGTAGAATTACTACGCCTTTTGATATGCGAGTTTTAAACAAAATAGATAGATATAACTTAGTAAAAGATGTAATTAAATATTTACCAAAACTTAAAGATGTTGGCGAGCAAATAACCCAAGATATGG
>CAVFEO010000113.1:0-2357 GCA_963621425.1 bacterium
TAATGAAATTAAAACTTAAAAACAAACTTTAAATTAAAAAAAGAACCCTAAAAGCTCTTTTTTTATTTGTTCTTCACAACTTGTCTTTCTAAAGTATTTGCATAATCAACATATTCATATTTACTATTTTGATCAACATCAAGTTTATCAAACATGTACTCTATTAACTTTTTAGCTTTTCTAACCGCTAAATCTGACTGAAGGCGAACCATAAATGGAGTTTCTTTATACGCCTTCTTTTTGCTTTCATCTTTTTGATGATAAATATTTTGAGGCAACTCTTCATCATTAGGGTCAAGAGCTAAATATAATTTAATAGTTTTACCTATCAACAAGAATTTAGCGATGACATCTCCATTTAACCTAAATGTATCGCATGCAGATGAGCATCTTCCCTTTACATCTCTATAACTCATTAAGCAATTTCTAACTTCGTTATAAATATCCTTAATATCATCTGTTGCATTTTTAATCTTATCCACAAAGTGTCCGCTAACTTCTGAACCATCTTCATCAACAATAATGCCATCAACATTATATGTTTCAGAATCAAATACAGAATTGTTTACCTCAGTAAGATTTTCTTGTGCATACTTTTGTTCTTCTTTATCTTCAACTACGCTATCTTCAACAACAATATCTTGTTGAACTTCTTCTTTTGGTTCAGTTTCTTTAACTGGTTCTTGTTTAGATACTGGAGCAACAATTTCATATGTTTCAACTTTTGGCTTAGGCTGTTCTTTTGCATTTACTTTACTTGCTCTTTCTTGCTTTGCAATTTTAGCTTTTAATTCTTCAACTTCAACTAGCAATGATTGAACAACATCTTTCATAAACCTATTTTCGCGCTCTAATTCAAGTATATTACTACTTGTTTTTGCAATAGTTTTATCTTTTTCTTTATTTCTTGTATTTACAACTTCATATTCACGTTTTAATTTTTCATTAACTTCTTCGCGTTCATCAACTTCTTGCTTTAAATCACCAACTATATTTCTAAGTTGTTCAATTTGATTTTTAAGTTTATCATTATCATCAGAAATATTTTTAATTTTTTCTTGATTATATTGATCTTTCTTTCTTTGAATTTCATCATAATGCAAAGAATTATACACAAAATCACTATAGTCTGCATTAGAAGAATTATTTTCTGCGACTTCTTCAACTTCTGGGCTGTCCTCATTATTCAAAAAGTCTATAAAGGCTTGATTTCGCATTGACTCTAATTGTGTTTGTTCATTTTCGCTTATTTTTGTTATTTCTTCTTCTTCTATTTTTTTACTATCAGCATTTATTTCACTTAAAATATCGTCTAGCTGTTCTTCAGATTGGTCTTCTTGTGAAGCATTTGCATACAAATCTTCAAACACATTTTCATTATCTTCTTCAACGGCTTCCACTTCTTCAATTGGGACTTCTTCAACTTCTGCTACTTCAGGTTCATCACTTAAAATATCATCTAATTGTTCATCAATTTCTTCATTAGCTGTAGTTTCAACAACACTTTCCTCTACTTCTTTAGGTTCGTCAACTTCTTGAACAACAGGTGCTTGTATTTCTTCTACTTTATCCAAATTGTTCAATTGGTCTATATAAACTGCATAATTTTGGTTTACAAGGTTTTGATAATCTTCCGCAGTATATTCGTCTACAGAAATAACATTACCATAATCATATGCTTTAACAAAAGGAACAGGAGAAGCAATTGCCTTTGTAAGATTTAAATTCTCTACTTTAAGAGGAGCTAATTCAAATTTAATAAATTCATCTTCACTGCACATAGATTCTAAATATTGTTCTAAAGATAAGCCTTTCTTCTTTGCATTTGTAACTGCAGTATGAACATTATTATCATCAACATCGTTAGAACTTTGAACAGTTTCTTTTAAATCTTCTAAATTAAACTTTCCATCTTTTTGCATTTTTGCAGTTAGATAATCATAAAATTCTTCAAAAAGAGTTTGTTTATCTAAATTTGTAGGTCTCTCATACGCCCTATTATTATTTTGCGCATTTTGATAAATGCCGTTGACTAAACCTATAGCATTCATTAATTGCATATTATTTAGCATATTATTGTATGCTTGAAAAGTGGCATCATTGTTATTTGATGGCCTATCTTCAACTTTCTTTTCTTCTTTAGGTTCAACTTTTTTAATTGGAGGTTTTGGCCTACTAGGTGCTTTTGGGGCTGGTCTAGGAGGAATTGGCTTTTTAGAAAAATCAGGTTTTGGCCTTGGTGCCACACCTAAAATATTTTTAACTCCACTTTCTTTAACCTCTGCAAGCGTTGGCTTTGGCCTTGGTTTAAACGCTTGATTTTGATTATTTTTTACTTCAGACATATTAACCTCAAA
>CAVFEO010000114.1:0-2201 GCA_963621425.1 bacterium
ATAGTAAATTTGATGTAGGAAAATACAAAAGTTACAAAAATAATGCGTACCTTTGCAATAGTAAAGAACAACAAATATACTAAACCGATAAAAAAAGAAAATAAAAAAAAGATGTAGCAAGGTTTGATAGTAATAAAAAAAGTTCGTACCTTTGTAGTACAAACAAAGAAATAAATTATCAAAAACAAAAGCATATGAAAATACAAGATTTAGTAAAAATAATCGAGAGAGTAAAAGGTTGTACATTTGCTGAAATTGAATATATCAGTGAAGTTAAATTGAATAAAGGTGAAATTACCGAAATTGGTGGTAACGTACAAAAGCATGTAATTGGTAATGTACAATTAAATTATACATATGAAAATGCTGTAAATAATCGCTTGGAAAAACAAGGTGGCAAACGTGATTTTGTTGCAGAAAAATTGCCATGGGGCGAGTGGCTGTCCTTCAACAAGATTATAGCACATAAAGGCGAAATGTACTTACGTTGTTACACTCACAAAGGCGGTAAAATGAATGTTACTTACATTGTGGATGGCGTAAAAGCAAGTGCAGAGCAAACTGCAAAAATAAAAGACATTTTGTCGAAAAAGACAAAAGCAATTAGCAAAACACAAGCTGAAAAAGGATTAACGGAAAATCAAGTTGAACCAAAGAATATAAAATTTAGCAACTTAATTGCAGTAAATTGTGGAGAGCTTTGGAGAAAAGATACTATAGCTAAAATCGAAGTTGCATAAAGTAAAACAGATAACAAAGAAAGTGATTATAAAGAATTGAAGGTAACTATTGAATAGATGTAAATGTACTTGTATAAGTAAAAATTATTGTATACCTTTGTAGTACAATAATAAAGCAATAATTTAATAACAACAAAAAAATTAAGAGCATGAAAAAAATTAAAGTAAATAGTAGCAATTATGTTTTGTTGGACGCAGATTACAAAAAGCAATTACAATTAACACCGCTTTGGGTGCTTTATAGAGCAGCAATTATGGCACAAATTGCAAATTGTGGGTACATTATTTGCCACGCAAAAAAGAATAAGTTTTTTAACGTTTATGAGCCAATAGATAATGAGTTTGCACTTGAAACAATTTATAACGAATTAAAAAAAATAAAAACTATGAAAAAAGAAAAACAAAAAGTTTATACGATTGACGTACATTATGACGCAGTTGTTAGAGTTGCAGTAACTGCAATAAATGAGCAAGAGGCAATAATACGTGCAAAAGAAGCTGCATTAGAGCAACAATTTGACGATGTTTTTTACACTGATAGTTGCGTTGTAGATATAGACGAAGACGATTTTGACGAAAAAGAATAGGTGCTGAATAGACACCTATTTTTTTTTGTACCGCCACCATACTATTGTAAAAAAAGAAAATTTCTAACATAGCCAAATTATTTTACATCTTTTTGGGGACTAAAATTGGATGTATATTTATAAGTTTATATCAATAATTATTCGTAACTTTGCAATAGTAAAAACAACAACACTATGGTAACAAAAGAACAAATTAAAGAAACATTGAAAAAAGAAAAATGTATTCTGAAATACAATATAATTAAAAAAGATGTAACTACATTTGGTAGTATCAATTAAAAGCACTACCTTTGTAGTACAATAGAAAAGAAACAAACAACTATATTACTAACAACTAAAAAAATTATAACTATGGCAAACTTTGACGAAATTAAAAACTTGGTAGCAAAAGCACAAGAAAACGAAAAAAATGCACAACTTGCACAACAACAAAAAGAGGAACAAGAAAAGCAAAAAATAATTGCAGAATTGCAAACGTGGATGCCAAAAATACAAAATTGGTTAAAAGTACTAAACTATTTGGCAGAACAAGGTTATGCCTTTGGTAGCGTATTGCACTCTAAATATTGGACAAACGTGCCAGATGAGCAAAAATGCCTATGCACTGACGGGGTTTATCATTCATTTGGTTTGTGGGGTGCAGATATGCGTGAGGCATACAAACATTTTGACTATATGGGAATAGAACAAGGCGGTTGCTGTGGAGATTACCACATTTTTACGGATGGTTTTAGTTGGTGGACTAAAAAGGTTAAAAATGGCGGAGAATGCTATGAAATGCGCTTGCGTGATTATAAAGAACTAACATGCAAGTACGAAAATAAAAATTGTTTAGAACGTTTTGAAAATAGATTTAATGCGCTTATAGCAATGA
>CAVFEO010000115.1:0-2158 GCA_963621425.1 bacterium
ATGTAAATATGGCTGTCGCTTGGCTATTATGCGACTGCTTTATAAAGCAAAAAGACTCCACTCTATTATTTATACAAAAGAACACATTAAATCCTTTTGTTTTAAATAAATTTATCTCTAAATGTTGCGATAGTTATAGAGTATGCAAAGATGATAAACAGTTTTTAAAATCTTTACGAAAAAAAGAAGGAAATTAATCCTTCTTTTTATTTTAATAATTTAGACGCACTTTCCCTTGCCATTTTATCACAAATGTTGTTATATTCATCATCACTATGCCCTTTAACCTTAACAAAGTGAACAATATGATAATCTACAAGTGAACTTAACTTTTCCCACAAATCTCTATTTAAGACATCTTTCTTTTGAGAATTTTTCCAGTTTTTATTTTTCCAATCATTAATCCAATTATTGTTAAAAGCATTTATAACATAACTACTATCCGAATGAATATAGCACTCACATTTTTCTTTTAGGGCCTCCAAAGCCTTAATAACGGCAGTTATTTCCATTCTATTATTTGTGGTGTTATGTTCTGCGCCACTTAAACGCTTTTCAACCCCATTATAAATTAACACGCACGCCCATCCCCCAGGACCTGGATTATAAAGGCAAGACCCATCAGTATAAATAATTAATTGTTTTAGATTGTTGTTTTCCATAGATTTATACTAACAAAAATTATTTAAAAAAGCAATAAATTATTGACAAAATGAAAACTTTAATATATACTTTAATTATATTTTCTTAGGGGTGTAGCGTAATGGTATCGCAGCGGTCTCCAAAACCGTTGATTATGGGTTCGAATCCTATCACCCCTGCCAAAAAAAGAGCAAGACTTATTCTTGCTCTTTTTTCTTTCTTTTATATCCCTTCTCATAACCATTATTACTTGGTTTATAGTATACTCTATCTTTTAGCGAGTCTGGCAAGTATTGCTGATATACATACCCACCATAATTGTGTGGATACTTGTAATTTTCTGGGTGTTCACTTTCAAGATTATTATTATTTTTTAAATATGATGGCACATTATCATCTTTGTTATTTTTCGCATCATCTATAGCCATATTCATTGCAACAACTACACTATTAGATTTAGGTGCCTCGCACACATAAATAATTGCGTGAGTTAATGCCAAATTGGCTTCAGGAAAACCAATTTCTTTTATAGTTTGCAAAGCCGCATTAGCAATTAGCAATGCCATACTGTCTGCCATACCAACATCTTCACTTGCGTGAGCAATAAGCCTTCTTGCAATTATTAAAGGATCGCAACCAGCAAGAATTAATCTATTAGCATAATATAAAGCCGCTTCCGCATCGCTACCGCGTAAAGATTTACAAAATGCAGATAACATATCATAAAACATAGACTCATCTAAGCTTAAAGCCTTTTTTTGTATGCTATTTTCTGCGATATTTAAATCTACATGTATCTTTCCATCCTCACTGCGATTTGTGCTTAAAACAGCAAGTTCTAGCGCGTTTAATGCACTTCTAACATCTCCAGATGATGCATGTGCAATAAATTTTAATGCTTTATCATCAATTGCAACATTATAAGAAGCCAGCCCATTTACATTATCTGATATTGCATTTTTAAGAGCTGTAAGAACATCTTCGTCACTTAACGATTTGAATTCATATACGGTACATCTAGAAACAATTGCTCTAGTCATAGAAAAATAAGGATTTTCAGTTGTAGCACCAATGAATACAATGCTACCTTCTTCCATTGCTTCCAAAACACAGTCACTTTGCGACTTTGACCACCTATGACATTCATCAAGTAACAAAAAAGTTTTTCTGCCATACATTTTAAATTCTTTTTTAGCATCATCAATCACTTTTTTAGCATCGGCGACACCAGAATATATTGCATTTAATTTAACAAAATTACCCTTACACTCATTTGCAATTATATTTGCAAGAGTAGTTTTACCTGTTCCAGGTGGGCCATAAAATATGCTATTTCCAACACAATTAGCTTTAATTGCCCTAGGTAATAGACAATTATCTGCAAGCAAATGCTTTTGCCCAACAAAAGTTTTTAAAGTCTTTGGCCTCATACGCATAGAAAGAGGCATATTTTTTTCACTTATAGTATCAAATAAATCCATTTTTTTACCTCAAACATAATTATATCATAAAACAT
>CAVFEO010000116.1:0-2036 GCA_963621425.1 bacterium
CTTATATTTCTGATAAACAATTTTATTATTATAAAAAGAATGTTTGTGGAAAATATACAAAAGCTGAGTTAGTTAAAAAATTTACTTTTTTAACCTCTTTAGATAGCAAGTTAAAGAACGGCTTCATTGAATATAAAAACATGTTAATGTACATTGTTATGAATATTTTATAACAATTAATTGTATATTATAATAGATTTCTTAGATTTTCTTATCTAAAAAAAGAAAATACTATTTTATAGTCGTGAAAGATTCACAGAAAGGACATTTTAACATGAGTAAAACACAAAATTTTAACGCTGAGACACCTGTTAAGGTAAAAACATTTACAACTAGTAAAGGAGCTACTTATACAAGAACACTCTATAAAGTAGATACGGCTTATAGCATACCGACACAACTAGTTATTTGGAATCATGGAAAAACAAATTACAATATTTGGTTTTTAAATAATCGCAACAAATTATGTAGAGTAAAAAAAGCAGAAATTTATAATGGAAATATTTATTTAACTGTAACTATTGATTGTAAATCTGAAAATGCTAAGGACACAAAGATGAGTGTAGATAGATTCTTATATTTATATGAAATCGGCGATTTTAAAATTACTTTCAAAAAATTTGTAGATACTTATTTAATACCGGAACAATTATAGAAAGGAAATTAGTATATGAACATCTTAGATAGAACTGAAGAAGTTATAAATACTTTTAGAGAGACTGAAAAAAGCTTAGCTGAACAACAATTAAAAATGCAGGGTCGTTTAGACATGATGAAAGAAATCATAGCTTATCTAGAACAAAGCAACTTCAAAATTGTAACGGAAGTTGTTGATGATACTCCCGCAGAAGAAAAAAGCAACAAAAAACAAAATAAATAATTAATTTATAGCTAAATTATTAAAAGGAATGTTTGATTTATGTTGAAAATTTTATTGTTTAATAAAGACTTTACTCCTGGAGATGCCAGTGATTCTGATTTTGGAGCCGCTTATAATGGGGAACCTTTTGTATTTACAGCACAAATTTCTACTGAAGAAGATGTGAAGGCTGTAGATTTTTTAAATGGGTGTAAGGAAAATCCTATCAACATATATGACTTTGATTGGTTAGATAACGAAGAAGCTGAAGATTAAACATTTTAATATTTAGTAAAACTGAAGTGATTCAGCGACACAAAGCTATAGGGACTTATTTAAAGTTAGCCAGTTGCAATTAACTATTGTAGCTGGTTTTTTATTTAAAAATTTATAAAAAGGAGATTTATTTAATGAAAAATTTAACAAGAAAATTATTAATGTCTATTATTGCAACTGCTTTTGCTCTTGCAGCATTTGGAACTTCAACTTACGCTTGGTTTAGTTTAAATAAAATAGCTAAAGTTGAAGGTATGGAATTACAAGTAATTACAGAATCTGATATGTTAATTGGAAAATTATCAGAAGTTGCTACTGATAATGCAATTGATGTTGATAGTAAAAATTTTAAAACAGCTTTAGATTTATCTGCAGAAGAACCTGTTACAATAACTGCTGCTTCTTCAGTTGAAGGAATTAATTTCTTTAAGGCAACTGGAGCTATTAATGGAGCAGGCGAAAATGAAGGAACATATGAAGCCGCTGTAAATCCAACAGACAGCACAAAAACACATTATTATAAACAATATGATTTTGTTATAAAATATACTAACCCAAGTACAGCAGATCAAACAGTTGATGTTACTCAATTAGATTTAAAATATAATGGTACAGTTGATCCTTCAAGAGCTTTTAGAATTGCTTTTATTACTACAAGCTGCACAACAACAGTTACAAATGGTGAAGTAACTTCTTCAGTAATTGATGGAACAGCAACAAGTCAAGGTGTTTATAAACATGAAAGCGCACAATATTTTGAAGCTGATAAAGCAATTAAATCTGTTGATACAAAAGATACTGTAGCAACAATATCTGAACATTTATTTACTTGTCCTGCTGGTAAAGTAACATTTATTAAAGTATCAGTTGTTCTTTGGTTAGAAGGTGAAGACAGTACTTG
>CAVFEO010000117.1:0-8796 GCA_963621425.1 bacterium
AAAAAATAGAAGCAGAAAAAGCAACTAAACTTGCTAAAGAAGAAGAAATTGAAGTAAAGAAAAGCACTAGAAACATAATCTTTGATAGTAAAAAAATTGCTAACGCTATTATTGAGAATAAAGAGTATGCAAAAGAATTTAAAGGCAAAATGGCAAACTCCGTTAAAACAGGAGATACTTATTTAGATGAAAATGGCAAACTCCAATTCATATACAAAAGTGCAAGATCTAATATTGATGCAAATGTTTTAACTAACTTTGAGAAAACATATAAACTTAAATTAGAAAGTGGAGAGATTACTTTTAACGAAACTGAAGCAATGATGAAAGATTGTATTACTATCGTTAAAACAATTCATCAACTTTATGAAAGAGTTGCAACTAATTCTCAAATGTGGAATGAAAGTGAAAGACTTAATAAGTTTTACAACTATCTTTCAAAAGGCTCTACTCTTGAAGATACTATTAAATTCTTAAATGAAGTAGAAAACAAAATAAACACACTTGAAAAAGGTGTTAATTATCTTGCTGATAGTTCTACGATAGACAAGATTATTTACTTATATGATAAATATTTAACATATAGGAAAATTGGTGCATTAAGTGGCATTTATAAGGCAAGAATTGTTGATAATCAAATTGTGGGCGGCTTTAATAGTGATTTTAATGAATATGATTATGCTACTTCTCTTGCGAATGTAGATGATAGTATAAGATTAACACCTGAATATGCTAAACTCACTAGTCAATATGAAGTTAAGAGCATTTCAAAAGAAATTTACAAAATTAAAACAGGTTCAAAAGAATTCAATAATCAAAAGCCTCTTACAAGGTTAGATTTAGATATTGATGAAAACCAATTTAAAAAGACTGGCGTTTCAGTTGAAGCACTTGATAAGTTTTATAAAATTGTTAGTGATTTAGATGGAACTGAAAAAAGCAAGGAATATACACAATTAAGAAGAAACTTAATAAGAGAAGGAACTACAGATAAAAAAAATAGCAAAGATGTTAAATTAAAAGAACTTGAAAGTAAATTGCTTAAGGAAGGCAATTTTGAAGCGATAAGTAAGTTAATTCAAACCAAGTTGTCTTTTCAAGATAATGGAACTGAAACAACTTATGTTAATTATCTTAAAGAAGGTGTTGATAGACTTATTAAATCTGTTGAAAATTACCAATATAAAAATCTTGTAGAAGGTAAATATGTTGAAGAAACTGAAAAACTTTATAAATTACAAGCAGTAGTTCATGCTATCAATAATTTAGTTTCAACTAATAAAGTAGGCAAAACTGAATTAGGCTTAAACGCTTTCATTGTTAATAATTATCTTGATTTAAGAGATAATAGAAAAAATCACAAATCTCCTTTTAGAGATGTTAAGTTTGAAAAATTAGAACAAACTATCAATAATGCAATAAGCAAAGTTGAAAAAGATTTACCTACATACAAAATTGAAACAAAGAGAAAATATGTTAAAAATTATGCAAAGAGTGTATTTTCTTCTTATGCACCTACAAGTTTCGTTTTAAACGAAAAGAATTTAGGAACTTTATACTTCTTTAAGCCTAGTGTTGAAGAAATTGAAGTTAATAATAATATTGCTAAAGAACTTGGAAATGACGCTCCACTTATTCCTACTGAAGAATTTAATTTAGAAATTCCTAGTGAAAAGCAAAGTGAAGAATTCATTGAATTAGAAAACGAAGCAAAGAGAGAAGAGATAGAAAAGAACAATGCTCCTGAAAAAGTTGGTGAAGAAGATAGCAAAGAGGCTTCTAAAAAAATAATGACTGAAAATGTAAGTCGTGATAAAAAAACAACTTTAAAAGAAATGGGGCAAAATCTTTATAAATTAACCAAAGACAAAGGCTATGTTAAAGGCGCTATGGAATGGTTAAGAAACAATCCTACTTGGCTTAAATTTCAAAAACAATGGGTTAATTCACAAGTCTATTTTGAAAGAGCTGTAGAAAAGTTTGGATTTAATCAAGAAGAAAGTTCTACAATGACTTTTAGATTGAGAAGTTCAAATAAGATTGCTTCTTATTTAGTTAGTGAAGGTTTTGAAGTTGAAGAAACTAACGAGAAAGGTGAAACAATTAAAAAGCGTGTGTCAATCAAGAACGCTTATAAAACTTTAACTGATAGTGTTTTACTTGATAAAAATTTAACTTCAAAAGAAAAAACAACAAAATTAAAACAATTAAAAAATGATGCAGATTTATACATTTACAATCTTTATGCTATTGATAACAATAACGCTCCTGTTAAGAGATTAAATTATTTCGTAGATACTTTACTACAAGATGAAAAATTTGGTAAGTTCTTGGAAGATTTTGGAATTGTTCCTGATACTTTGTTTGAAAATACTTATGGTGTTATTGGAAAAGCACAAGAAAACGGATTTAAAGAACAAGTATTTGTTGAAACTTTAAATAAAGCAATTCAACAAGATGTTCAAGAATTAAAACAAACTATTGAAACTATTTGTAAAGAAAATGGAATAAGTGAAAGAAAACTTGCTACATTTAAAATGCGTGTTGAAAAGTTTGTTGAACCATTAAGAGAAGCAACAAAAGTTAAAACAGTATTCGGTCAAATCGTTGATAAGGCTTCATTAGAAAAAATAAATCTTGAAGTATTAGAAGAATTTAGCCCTGAACTTGTTGAAGGAATTAAGAAATCTTTAAATGACAATGGTTTTGTTTGGAGTGAAGACATCATTGATTACAATAAAGATGCGTTTGGAGAAAACGAAGAGGTTTATGAGGAATATAAAAAACTCAAGAAAATGGTTCGTGAATTCACTAATAAAGAGTTAGAAAAGACTAATCAAGAACTCTTAAAGAAATCTCCTATCATCAAAGAATATCAAAAGCAAATAAGACAATATCTTGATTTAATGCTTGATTATAGAACTCAAAAAGGTTTAATTACTGAAGAAACAAGAGATATGTTAAGAGAGTTATACCCAAATTATGCTCCTACTTATAGAGAACAAATTTCATTCAATGAATCTTCTAAACTTATGAAAGGTGTTAATACTCAAAACTCTATAAGAGAAAGAAAAGGTAATAATGAGCTTATTTCTCCTTTAATTCAAAGTATTGTAGACCAAACAAGAAGTGCAGTTAAAAAAGGTATTGTAAACGATATATGTAATCAAATAGATACTCGTTCTATTTTAAATGGAACTCGTAATGTTGAAAGTGATATTGTTTTAGATACAGAAGAAAAAGCAGTTCCAAAGATTTATTCTATGGAAGAACTCTTAACTGCTATTGATGATTTAACACCAGCAGAAAAAGAAAATAACAACATTCATTATTTCAAGAATGTAGAGGGTGAACTCATTGATAAGAAAATGACTTTAACAAATGATGCCATGCAGGCGTTTAGTTTAGTTGAAGATGAAAGTAAGTTTGATAATTTTATCTTTGCAAGAGCATTAAAAAGCACTATGAGATTATTTGGAAATCTCGTCACGAGTTATAATCCTTTCTTCGTTCTTCGTAATGCTACAAGAGATTTTGGAGATGCAATATTGACAACTCAAAACAGTGCAAAAGACTTCATAACTCAATATGGTAAATCTTACATAGAGATAGTTAAAAATAGTGAAATGTATAATTTCTATCGTTCTTTAGGTGGTGGTGTTTTTGATAATTATTCAGGTGATGCAATTACTCAAATTACTGATAATATCACTCAAGAAAATAAGAAATTTAACAAATACAATCCTATTAAAAAGTTTGCTTACATTAACGAAATCGTAGAACAAGCACCAAGATTTACAGAATTCAAATTGTCTTATGAAAAATATATTAAGCAAGGGATGAATAAAGTTGATGCTTCTAATCTTGCAATGCTTGATAGTGCTAGAATTACAACTGATTTCTCACGTGGTGGAACTTGGGGCAAGTCTTTAAATAGAACTTTAATTCCTTTCTTAAACGCTCAAATTCAAGGTGCTGCAAAAGTTTCACAATTCGTAAAAAATAGTTGGCTTACTTTATCAAATCCAAAAGATAAAAAAGAGTTTGTCAGTTTACTTGCTAAATTATTGCTTTTAGGTATTGCTCCTGAATTATTATCTTGGTTATTAAATTTAGGTAATGAAGATTATGAAGCATTACCTGAATATACAAAAGCAAATTATTTACTTATTCCAGTAGGAAATGGAAATTTCATTAAAATTCCTCGTGGTAGAATTATTGGAACTGTTAATAACACTGTGTATCAAGCAATAGAAATGGCAAAAGGCAATAAAGATTTAGTTGAAGCAAGTAAAGATTGGTTGGATGTTGCTTCTACAAATCTCTCTCCTGTTGATTTAGGAAGTGGAATAAGAACTATTTTCTCTCCTATCACTGATGTAATGAATAATACAACTTGGTATGGGCAAAGTATTGATAATACAAGCGATTTAAACAAATATGGAAGACAAAGATATGATGCTTCTACAAGCGAAGTAGCAAAAGCAATAGGAAATATCTTTAATTATTCTCCAAAGCGTATAGATTATTTGCTTGATAGTTATACAGGCGTTGTTGGTGATTTCGTATTGCCACTTACAACTAAAAGTTCAAATCCTAGTGATGCACTACTTAATTTCATTACTTCAAATACAAGTGTTTCATCTGTAAAGAATTCTAAATATCGTGGAGAAAGTTATGATTTACTTGAAAACTTGCTCTATGAAAAAAATGCAGGAAACAATATAGCATCAGTTCAATATAATTATTTAAAGAGAGCGTTAGATGATATTGCTGATCTACAAGAAGCAGTAAATAATGCTAAAACCAAAGCCGAACAATATACTGCTTATTTAACTTTAAGAGAAGCATATAAAACTTCTATTGAAAATACAAAGTTAATAAGTGAAAAATTAAAAGGTGTTTCAAATGAAGACATTGATACAACTGATAGATATACAATGACTGAAATTTATAGACAAATTTTTGGTGCAGAATATGCTTTAAAATATTATTCTTCTAATTTAACTTCAAAAATTACAGTTGCTAAACAATTAGGAGTTTCTTATGAAAATTTCTATCAAGCATATTTTGGAGTTAAACAAGTTTCTACTACAACAGAAGCAAATGTTATAGTGGAAAGACTTGGTGGAAGTTATTATGGAAAGTTATATTTAAAATCTTCTCTTGGTTTGTCATTAACAAATGCTGAAAAAACTAAACTTGAAAAATATTTAAAATCAAGAAAATTAGTATAATAAAAAAGGTATCTTTTATTAGATACCTTTTATTTTGCGTTTAATGGGCTTAAATTTAAAAAGTTTTAGTAAAATAGTTAATTTATACCTTTTGATTAAAAACGCTTTAAAATAGGCTTTTAATAAAAAATAAAATAAAAAGAGTAGTTGATAAGCCTACTCTCTTAATAAATGAATTTCTAGTTCCTTATTATTATAACATTATAAAGAAAAAATGCAACATAGTAGTCGCATTTTTCCAAGAATTAAATTGTAAACATAGCCCACCATTTCAGGGCGTATATATTATATCACATTCTTTTTTAAAATCAAAAAGAAAAGAGCGTTATTTCAAACGCTCCAAGTAAATGAGAAAAAATATATCAAAGAAGATATACATATATTATAACTCACTAAATAATTTTATCAAAATAAAAAGTTTCGTTTTTCACGAAACTTTATTCTTTATTTGAGGCACCAAAAACGAAAGTAAATAAAGGAAAACCTCCGTATATATATTATAGCATAAAAAAAATAGCACGTGGCTATTTTTTTTACTCTTTACGAAATAGATTTTTGAATGAGTGATTAAGAAGTAGCATCTAATAGGATGCACTAACATAATACCATACTTTTAAAAAAAGTAAAAGAAAAAACGGAATAATAACTTCCGTTTCTCTTTTGAAAACTTACGCCACAAGAAAGGGCATAATTATTTTAACATAATCAAAGAAAAAAGCAACAGTTAAGTTGCTTAATTCTTGATTACATTAGGAGTGATCATTTGAGTTGACAGGTTTTTTATCATGACTAATTGTTTGGAACAAAATATTGTTTTTTTTGAATAAAATAGTCAACTCGCGTATTTTACTCAAAGAATGATTGGTATGTCTTAATTAGCCTACTCGTTTATAATTAAGACATAAATATTTTAGCATTCTCTCTAAAATAGATAAAATACTTTTTTAATTTATAAATCTTTTGCATCATTGTTTTATTGTCAATCAATACTTATAATTTCACATTTTTAGGACATAAAAACGTAAAAGATTTACAATTTTAAGCAGTGGCGGAGAAAAAGGGGACATTATTTTTTTGTGAATAAATACCTTTTTCTTCACATTTCTTTATTTTTCTATGATTTTCTTAAAATTGAGAGAATAAGTTTTTCAATAAAAATCACAATTTTGTCTATATTTCACACGACTTGGACTATGCTTATTTTTGTCAATTAAAAAGATAATTTTTTTAATGTAGAAATAACTTTTTTAGTTGCTTCTTCTTTTGAAACATAATGTTCTAGATTAACAGCACCTGAACTTTGACCGAGTGCAGTTTGGCAAACTTTAACATCTCCTCCTGTTGTAAAGTAAAGTTCAGTATTGATACTTTTTCTACCAAACCCGTGAAGTGTGTTTTTTTCTAGATTAGCATTTTTACAAGCACTGTTAAGAATTCTTCTTAAATTTGTTCTTGAATAATTCATAAAATAATCATTAGGATCAAGTTTATTTCTTTCAATGTAATTTTTTACAGTGTAAAAATTTTCTCCTGTATAATAAATCTCTTTGTAAGAAGAATTGTTTTTTAAACGAGTTGTATAAGTTCCATCATCAAGTCTTTGACCTTCAATACTTATTTTTACAACATCTTCAAGAAAAGAAATATTTTTAACTTTAATTCCAAGAAATTCGCCAATTCTCAAACCACTGAAATATAGGAGTTTCAACATATCTCTATCATTTTCATTTTTTGTTGCATTTAAGATTTTTTCTAAATCTTTTAATGGTGTATATTTATTAGTTTCAGTTTTCTTTTTAATATCACCTTTAAATCTTTCAATAGCATACAAGCAATCATCTTTTGTTTCGCTATTTATGAGTTTTAATTTTCTTGCAAATACAATCACTTCTTCAAGAGTGTATAATTTAACATTTTTTCTTTTGCTACAAATATCTTGCTCTGCAATTTTCTTTCTATACACAGCACATTTTGTAGGTGTAAGTTCATCATTAGCACTATTTTTAACATTAAATGCAAGTGGAAAATCATTATCAAATATTCCATTGTAAACTTTCAATGTGTTAGACGCTAGTTCGTTTTCTTTTGTTTCAATAAACTTGAAATATAATTCTTTTAAAGTTTCGCCTTTAAGCCCAGCAGTTTTGTATTCCAATTCTCTTTTTTTCTCTTCAATAATATCATATTCAATACTTTGCACGTATTTTTTCTTTTTAAAAAGTTCGTTATTACTTTCTTTATGAGTAAAGTGATAATAACTTCCATCTCTTTTTTTGATTTTGCCGTCAATGTAATAACATTTTGTTTTTTCATCGTATTTTACCATATTCTCTCCTTTGCTGATCTAATCGTTTCGTAGTATTCCATAAATCAACTTTATAATACATCTATAAATCTATCTACTTTTTCTAAATCTTCATTATTTAAGTTTTCTATTTTAGCAATTACCTTTTCTTTTAGATTTTCGCTTTTAAACATATCGCAATCAAAACCCATAAGCCACAGTGGACTAACATTATAAGCATCCGCTATTTTTTTAACATTATTTATTTTTGCATTACAATCATTACTTAAATATCTAGACATGAGTGCTTTTGAAATGCCTGTTTTATTCACTATATCTACTTGTTTTAATTGATAATATATCATTAACTCTTTAAGTCTTACATTAAATGTTGAAGTAAGTTTTGAACGCTCCATTTTTATCACCTCCTTACCTATATTATATAAACAATAGTTTCGTTTGCAAGAAAAAAAGTTTAAAAAAGTTAATTTTTTTGTTGACTTATGTAAAATATAGTTTATAATGTAGACAGTTGCAAAAATGCAACTAAAGGAGGAAAATAATGAATAGTAATTTACTTAAAGGAAAATTAGCAGAAAATAATTTAACCATTGAAAAAGTTAGTAAAGAATTAGATATAAGTGCTAACGCATTCTCTTGTAAATTAAGAAACAAAAAACAATTTAAAATTGATGAAGTCAAAAAATTACAAGAAATCTTATTTTTAACTGATGAAGAATTATTAAATATTTTTTTACGCTAAAAGTTTAAAAAAGTAAACTAAAAAGAGAAAAAATATGAAATGTAAATTCTACCCCGTGAATTCAACAATTATGGAAGAATTTATAAACTTACCAAAAAATTCAAGACTTGCATATTTAGAGTTATATGCTTATGCAAATGATTATGGAATTGTGGAATTATCTAAAAGGCTTGTTTATTTAGAAATAACAAGCAATGAATTAAATGACTTAATAGATAGTGGGCTAATCTTGAAGTTGTTTGAAGATAAAAACATTTATGCAATTACATACTGGAACTTGGAAAACAAGAACTTGAAATATAGAACTGGCAAAAGTTATAGTGAAATACTTTCAAATGTTGGTGGGAAATATTCTCTTAAATCAAACCAAAACAAACTACAAGGAACTCAAAACAAAATTCATTTTTTAAACTTAAACTTACCTGACACTTGCGATTTTGACTAGTGTTTTAAAAAGAAAAAAGAAAAAGTTTATAAAAGAAATAAATAAAAATAATAAAACATCATTATTG
>CAVFEO010000118.1:0-5045 GCA_963621425.1 bacterium
TTATTTATAAATAAAGTTTTGAGAAATAAAAAAAGTTGTTGACATTCGCCCAACGATTTAATAAAATTGTTGTAGCGTTGAAAAAGGACAACGCGGAAGCCGTGGGAAGCTTCCGAAAAATTAACAATATGAAAAGTTTAAACCGTGATGAGATGATGAAGTCTATTTTATTAAGAAGTTTCGAATTTCTGAAAAATGAAAATGTCGAGATCGATAAGCCGTGTACAAACATCTATTTAAAAAGATTGAATCAAAAAAAATTGATACAATTAACAAGATTGATTAGCCTTGATTTGATGGAAGCCGTTAAAGCTAAAAAATACACCTACAACGTTAATATTACACTAGGGAACGGGAAGTTAATAAACATCCCTAGCATATCATTTATGCCGTTTATTACTTGCTTAGACATGAAGTGTTTAAGCTTTTGTTACGGGTGCGGCGGTAATTACCTACAACTTCAGAAGTTTATTAATATCATTGAAAATACATTATTTTATTTGTACGATTCGAAAGAATTTGTAAAGCGTTTTAATGCTTGGTTTGAATTCAACCAACCTAAGTATTTCAGATTTTTTGAGGATGGCGATCTTGTTTCTTCTAAAATGATGGTTGATTTTATAAAAATTTGTAAAAATAATAAAAATACTAACTTCTTAGTAATGACCAAAAAATATCAATTTTTAGATAACGCTTTAAAAGAAAACAAGCAACCAAAAAATTTAAAAATCAGAAAATCATTAAATAGTTTCTCGAACGATGAGAGATTGCAAAAACAATACAACGAGAATGAATTATTTACCGATGTAATCGCTTCAGAAAAAGACAATAAAAAGGGATGGTTCTTGTGTCCTTGCGCAACAAACAAGCATCAAAAATGTAAAGATTGTTTGGCTTGTTGGAAACTCGATAAAAACATATCTTTTAAGATCCATCCTTAAATATGATTTTTAGAAAAATAAACAAAGAAAAAGCGCCGCCCTAGTATGTGGGAACGGCGGCGCCCGGCACAATATGAAAAATTTAAGCCGCTTTTATTTTACGTTAAAAAAAGGAAAAATACAACAATGAACATTAACACATTAAAAAAATTGCCGTTGATAAATCAATTGCGACTTGTCGCCGCTTGGTTTGATAGTTTAGAGTATGCCAATATATCAGAAATCAAAACACTATCAAAAGGGTATGAAATAACTTTTTACTCGCGACAAGAAGACGAGCAAGAAACAATAATTTTTAAAAATATTAAACAACTACAAATTTTTGTAAATCAAAACTTAAGTTACTCTGACTTATTAGAAGTTTACAATGAAGATGAAAATATCATTTTCAGGAAAAGAGAAAAAAATAAAAATGAAAATTAAATACAACAACGACTACTATAAAATTTTTTCAGTGTCTGAAGAAAAAAACGGTTTTATTTTTACATTAAAGCCGATACAAGAGAATTACAAACAAGCCGAGTTTAAAATAAATCAGTTTATTTTAAAAGTTGATTTATTCAAAAATTAAGTTAAAATTATAAAAGAGGTGCAAAAAATGAATATTTCTTATAATGAAAGATTATCTATTGAAAAAGATTTAGGTAGAAGATTAGATTTAAGATTCAAGCGCGATAAAAAAATAGTTTATAGTTGGCTTGATAAACAAGAAGAGAAAGCTTATCAATTATTTAAAGAAGCTTCTTCAGGTGTGTTTGATGGGTTTAAGTTTGCTAACGTATTTCATCAGCATTACAACAAACGCGATTCTATTGCTGAATTAAGAAGTGATGATATATCCGAAGTTAATTGGGGCAATAAGACATACCATATCGGCATTGATGGCGTTACGGTGTACGTAATGACTGAGCGTCCAACTAAGATAATCACTTTTAATAGAAGTGCGTATTTATGCTAATTATTATTGAGGGCTTAAATCAAAATGACAACAACAAGCAAAAACAAAAAAAAGCGCCAAAACGAATATAAAAAGTTATGGTCTAGAGAAAAGCGCCTAAACGTTGGCTTTTACTTATATTACGGCGTTGAAGATGATATGATCCAATATTTGCAACAACAAGAAAGTAAATCAGCTTTTTTAAAAAAACTAGTTAGAGAAGAAATGAAGAAAAATAACAAATAATCAGAGCAACAAAAAAGCCCTAGTATAATAACTAGGGTTTTTATTTTCTACATTTCAACAAAAAAATATTTAATATCAGTATTAAGCGCTTTAGATAATTTCAATAAATTAGTAGCGCTTGGCTTGGTTGTTTCTTCTTCCCATTTGTAAATAGTCCAACAACTAACATTTATTTTTTTTGCTAGCTCTTTTTGAGTTAACTTTTTTTCGATTCTTTTTTCCATTATTTTTTGGCCGCTGATTCTCATTTTTTTTACCTTTCAATTTTTCTATTTCTTTTGCGTACTTCAACAACATTTCAGAGTCTAGAAACTTATCAATGTATATTTTTTCTTCATCAACAAGAATAAACAAATCTTTTTTTTGCCACTCTTCAAGAGCAACAGGAAGCCCACCAACAACAAGAAAATTACTAGTCGTTAATTGCTTCCATTTTCTCTTTTTTAATTTCTCATTAAGTGTCATACAAGTTTCAATTGATACAAGATAAGTACTATACAATCAACAACAAGAAGAAATGCAAGAAACCACAAGAAAATTTTTATTATTTTATCTTTCATATAATTTCAATCAACAACTCAGTATTAAAAATTGGCTGAATTGATACAACTTTTTTGTTTAGTAACTCTTCTGGTATTTCTTCATTGCTTAGATAGCGTTTTTCGTGCTTTGTGGAAGCGATTTCGTTTAAGTCCCTTAAAATATACGCCGAAGCTTTAAAAAGGCTTAAAAGTGCCTTTAAATGTGAGTTTTCACTTTTAGTAAAATTTCTAGCATAGTATTTCATATTATAAGCTTTAATGCCATCGCCACTATACAACATAGTTTTCCCGTTTTGAATATCTTTCCACACTTCTATAATTTCATCATTTTTTAACATTTTTAAACCTCATCAAATAAACTTAATTGTTCATATTCTTTCTTTTTGCAACCATACTTATCAAGAAATATATATATTTCTTTTTCATCAATAATTCCACCTATTCCGCTAATCTCTGGATCGTGTTCTCTATCGATACAAGAAGCGTGAACGAAAGCTGTTAAATTTCCGTTTAATTCTTCAACAAAACAATTGCCTTTAAAAGTTCCTCTATAGCTTCCATCTTGGTAGTAGCTTTGATATTCACACGGAAATTGTAAAGTTGTTGCATTTTTTTGATAATATTCATATTGCTTAAAATCAATCACTTTGCAACAGCTCCAATAAATCATATTCTTTGCCAATTGTTAAATTTTCAAACAAGCCATCATAGAACATTTCATAGAAGCTTGATTGAACAGGCAAATTTTTATAAGCCAAAAACATTTTTATAGTATTGTCTTCAATTTTAATTTTTGCTATTGTCGGCTCCATTGGTTCATTAACTAATTTGTAATGCTTCACATACTCTTTAGCCCTGTTTGTTGCAAGACATAGCAACAATTCTTTTTCAGCATTGGTCAAACAAACTGAGTTGTTCATCTTCATTTAATCTCCTTTTTGATATTTCGTAAAATTCTTTATTGATTTCAAAACCTATAAAGTTTCTTTTTAATTTTTTAGCACATACGCAAGTAGTGCCACTTCCAGAAAAAGTATCAAGAATTACCCCCCCCGCTTCACTTGAATTTTTTATTAAATTTGAAATTATTTCTTCAGGTTTAATTGTTGGGTGCTTGTAATATTTTTTATCTTCAGCATTCACGTTAGAAAAATATATCGTTTTTCCTGTTTCGTATGTTGGTTTAACTTTAACTCCAGTTTCCCAAAAATATAAACAATATTCTTTGTCTTTGAGATAATGCCCGTTCAAGAATGGCGCTGGGTTTGATTTACCCCATATAATTATTTCAAAATTGCATTTTCTTTCTTTGACAAAGTATTGAATGTAATCAAATATTTGCTCTTTGTTGCACCAAAGATAGATATTGATTTTTTTCATAACTCTTATAAATTCATCTAAAATTGATAAGTCGAAGCCTTTAACAATATTAAGTTTTTCCATTTCATCCATATGGGTTATAGTTCTATCACTTAATATTCCGCTAGTCCCACCTGTTCCAATCATATATGGTGGGTCAGTAACAATCAAATCAACCGACTTGTCTGGTATTTCTTTGATAAGTTTATAGCAATCGCCTAAATAGATTTCGTTTAGCTCCATCATTTCCCAGTGCTTCCTATTCCGCCGTTTCTAATTCCGTTAGTTATATCATCATCGGTTATAAGATAATTTATAAATATTCCCTGACAAATTTTATCATTGACATTTACTTGATAAGCTTTCTTTCCGTGGTTTGTGATTTGCAACCATATTGTTTGATTAAAATCGCTATCTATTACACCAACATTATTGTCTAGCGTGATTTTGTATTTAAGCGCTAAAGAAGAACGAGAAAAAATCAAAAGAACGGTATTTTTAGGCATATTTGCCGCTTTTACATTTAATGGAATTTTAATAGTTTTATTTCTTTTAAGCCTAAAGCTATAAGGGCTGTGAAAATCATAACCAGCGCTGCACTCAGTGGAGCGACTAGGTAAATCAAATTGCCCTATAGCGTTTATTATTCCTTTTCTCATAAGTCCCATCTCTATATCAGAACTTGCATATTTATATTCAAATCTCATTATAAAATCTCCTTAAATATTGAAGTTAATACATTTACTACTATTGAGTCACCAGCCATATGGTATAGAGCTGAATCGCTAAACTCATTTTTAATTTTGTCAAAGTCTTCATCTTTAACGCCCATAAGCCTAAAGCATTCTCTAGGTGTTAATTTTCTTATTCGATAGCCATCAAATAGCCGTTGGTCATTATGGTTTGGCATTTGAAGAGTATGAGCTGAAGTTTTATTTGAAGTTTGATTATATAAATCAAGGCTTGCAATTTCTCCTTCTTTTAAATCGGCATTTTCAATTGTTTTCTTTAATCTTTTAT
>CAVFEO010000119.1:0-4771 GCA_963621425.1 bacterium
ATCATAAATTAGTAAGTTTTAAATGTGAATGCAGTAATTTACAAAGTTTAGAATTTACAAAAAAGAATGCCAAAGAGTATTCGCTTATGAATTTCACAAAATGCGAAGTTCATCCAAAAATAAATCAAGGAGGAAAAAACTGTTATGCCTACAATGAACCAAATAGTTCGTAAGGGTAGAAAGAGTGCAAAGGCTAAAAGCAAGTCACCTATTTTGGATGGCAATCCACAATTAAAGAGTGTATGTTTGTCAGTATCAACTACATCTCCTAAGAAGCCAAACTCTGCGCTAAGAAAAATTGCAAGAGTTAGAACAAGCAACAAGCAAGAATGCACTGCTTATATTCCAGGCGAAGGCCACAACTTACAAGAACACAGTATTGTGCTTATTCGTGGCGGTAGAGTGAGAGACTTGCCAGGTGTTAGATATCACGTTATCCGTGGTACACTAGATGCTGCAGGTGTTACTAAGAGAAAACAATCTCGCTCAAAATATGGTGCTAAAAAATCTAAATAAAGGTTGATGTTTTTGGATGAAAAACGTAATCCTTTATTTATGGGTGAGTGGTACCAAGCGTATTGCTAAATTTTAAATAAATAAAAGAAAAAGCACAATGTGCAAGAAATTTATAAGGAGGATACTATGTCAAGAAGAAATCGTGCTATTGTAAGAGATGTTTTGCCTGATGCTAAGTTCGGTTCTAAAGTTGTTACTAAACTAATTAACCAAGTTATGCTTGATGGTAAAAAGACACTTGCAGAAAACATTGTTTATGAAGCATTTGATATCGCATCTAAAAAATTAGGTGTTGAACCTATGGATATGTGGAATCAAGCTTTAGAAAATGCTAGCCCATTACTTGAAACTAAGGTTAGAAGACTAGGTGGCGCAAACTATCAAGTTCCGGTTGAAATTAGACCTGCTAGACGTCAAACACTTGCTATTCGTTGGATTGTTGATTCAGCAAGAGAAAGAACTAGTGATAGAACTATGGTAGAACGCCTTGCAAGTGAATTAGTAGACGCTTATAACAACGCTGGTGGCGCTGTTAAGAAGAAGAACGAAAAACACAAAATGGCTGAAGCAAATAAAGCATTTGCTCACTATAAATGGTAAAATCAAAGAAATAATAGAACATTACATTAAAAGGAGAAAAAAATGGCTAGATTATGTCCGTTAGACAAATATAGAAACATAGGTATTATGGCGCATATTGATGCAGGTAAAACCACAACAACCGAAAGAATTTTGTTCTATACCGGAAAAACTCACAAAATAGGTGAAGTTCACGATGGTGCTGCAACTATGGACTGGATGGCTCAAGAACAAGAACGTGGTATTACAATTACTTCTGCTTGTACAACTTGCGAGTGGAAGGGCCACAGAATTAACGTTATTGATACACCAGGACACGTAGACTTTACAGTAGAAGTTCAAAGAAGTCTTAAAGTTCTAGATGGTGCTGTTGCTGTTTTCTGCGCTAGAAGTGGTGTTCAACCTCAATCAGAAAACGTATGGCGTCAAGCAAATGCTTATAAAGTACCTCGTATGGCTTTTGTAAATAAAATGGATAGAGATGATGCTAACTTTTATCGTGTTTTGCAAATGATGAAAGATAGATTAACTGATTGCCATCCAATCGCCATTCAATTGCCAATTGGCGCAAGTGAAACTTTCTGCGGAATTGTAGACCTTATGGATATGAAAGCGACTATTTACAAAGATGACCTTGGTCAAAACTTTGAAGTTACAGATATTCCTGCAGATATGGTTGATAAAGCAAAAGAATATAGAGAAAAAATGGTTGAGGCTATTGCTGAAACTGATGATGCTTTACTTGAAAAATTCTTCGCTGGTGAAGAAATCACTACAGAAGAGTTAAAGAAGGCTTTAAGAAAAGCAACTATTGATAATAAATTAAACCCTGTTTGCTGTGGTACAGCATTTAAAAACAAGGGCATTCAAAAATTACTTGACGCAATTGTAGATTATATGCCATCACCAGTTGATATTGACCACGTTACAGGTATTAACCCAGAAACTGGGGCTCAAGAAATTAGAGAAACTAAAGATGATGCACCTTTCTGTGCACTTGCCTTTAAGATTATGACAGACCCATTTGTTGGTCAACTTGCGTTCTGCCGTGTATATTCTGGTACACTAGAAGCAGGTACTTATGTATATAACTCAACTAAAGGTAAAAAAGAAAGAGCAGGTCGTTTAATTCAAATGCACGCTAATAACAGAAACGAAATTACAAGCGTTTGCGCTGGTGATATTTGTGCTATTGTTGGTTTAAAAGAAACAGTTACTGCTGATACTTTGTGCGATGAAAAAGCACCAATCATCTTAGATGGTATGGAATTCCCAGAACCTGTTATTAAACTTGCAATTGAACCTAAAACTAAGCAAATGCAAGAAAAAATGGTTATGGCTCTAATTAAACTTGCTAAAGAAGACCCAACATTTAAAACTGAATCAAATGCAGAAACTGGTCAAACTATTATCGCTGGTATTGGTGAGCTTCATCTAGATATCATCGTTGATAGATTGAGAAGAGAATTCGGCGTTGATGTTAATGTTGGTAAACCTCAAATTGCATACAGAGAAACTATTAGACAAAAAGTTACATCTGAAGGTAAGTATATTAAACAATCAGGTGGTAGAGGTCAATATGGTCACTGTATTTTAGAAATCGAACCATTACCAGAAGGTTCTGGCTATGTGTTTGAAGATAAGACTGTTGGTGGATCAATTCCTAAAGAATATATCCCAGCTGTTGATAAGGGTGTAAGAGAAGCAATGAAATCTGGTGTTGTTGCTGGATATGAAGTTGTTGATGTTAAAGTTACCGTTATCGATGGTTCTTACCACGAAGTAGACTCATCAGAAATGGCATTTAAGATTGCTGGTTCTATGGCGTTCAAAGATGGTATGAAGAAAGCAGATCCTGTTCTACTTGAACCAATTATGGATGTAGAAGTAAATGTGCCAAACGAAAACGATTATGTTGGTTCTGTTATGAGTGGAATTGCTCAAAGAAGAGGTCTTCCTGTTGGTAATGAAACAATAGGTAATACCATAAATATTAAGGCTGTTGTACCACTTGCTGAAATGTTTGGTTACATTACAGACTTAAGAAGTGCAACCCAAGGTAGAGGAGACTTTACTATGGTTCCAAAGAACTTCCAAGAAGTTCCAAAATTCGTAGCAGATGAAATTGCTAAGAAAAGATTAAGCGAATAATTTTATCTTATAACAAAAGAAAATATCAAAATTATTTGCATATTTTACGCTAATATGATAATATACTAGCGTAGTTAAAACTATTACAAAATTATAACTAATTAAAAATAAGGAGATTTTAGTAAAATGGCTAAGGAAAAATTTAACAGAGACTTAGAACACGTAAACATTGGTACTATTGGTCACGTTGACCACGGTAAGACTACTCTTACTGCAGCAATTGCTTCTTGGCTTGCTGGTACTGTTGCTGGTAATGTAGCTAAAGATATTAATGAAGTTTATCATGATCCAGAAGAAAGACAAAGAGGTGTTACAATCAATACATCTCACATCGAGTATAGAACTAATAAGCGTCACTATGCTCACGTTGACTGCCCAGGACACAAAGATTACATCAAGAACATGATTACTGGTGCTGCTCAAATGGATGGTGCTATTCTAGTTGTCGCTGCAACTGATGGTGCTATGCCTCAAACTAAGGAACACATCTTACTTGCAAGACAAGTTAACGTTCCAAAGATTGTTGTTTTCATGAACAAAATGGATGACCCTGCAGTTGATGCAGATTTGGCAGATCTAGTTGAAATGGATATTAGAGATTTGTTAAATAAATATGGTTTTGATGGTGACAACACTCCAATCATCAGAGGTTCAGCTCTTAAAGCTTTAGAAGCTTGCCAAGCTGGTAAATATGATGATCCTGCATGTGATTGCATCAAGCAATTAATGGATGCTGTTGACGAGTATATCCCAACTCCTCAAAGAACAACTGATAAGCCATTCTTAATGCCAGTTGAAGATGTATTTACAATTACTGGTCGTGGTACAGTTGCTACTGGTAGAGTAGAAAGAGGTGTATTACACGTTGGTGATGTTGTTGATATCGTTGGTTTTGGTTCTAAATTAAACACTACAATTACTGGTGTTGAAATGTTCCGTAAACTATTAGATGAAGCTCAAGCTGGTGATAACATCGGTGCTCTTCTAAGAGGTATTAACAGAGATCAAATTGAAAAAGGTCAAGTTCTTGCTAAACCAGGTTCAGTTGTTTCTCATACTGAATTTGAGGCAGAAGTATATATCTTAACTAAGGAAGAAGGTGGTAGACATAAACCTTTCCTAAACGGATATAGACCTCAATTCTATTTCAGAACTACAGATGTAACTGGAACTATCCAATTACCAGCTGGTACTGAAATGGTTATGCCAGGTGATAACCTAAAAATGTCTGTAACTTTAATTTCTGATATCGCTATGGAAGAAGGATTAAGATTCGCTATCCGTGAAGGTGGTATGACTGTTGGTTCAGGCGTTGTAACTAAGATTATTAAGTAATGTTAGAAAAAAGTAAGCACTTACGGGTGCTTATTTTTTTAATTTTAATTTTTAAATTGTTTTTAAAATTAAAATTGTTTAATTTACTTTTTGTGATTAAAATATCAAAATTAATAATAATTCAAAATAAATATAATATATTGTTAAAATATTTGCTATTTTTTGGTTAATTGAATAAAATAATATAGAT
>CAVFEO010000120.1:0-4200 GCA_963621425.1 bacterium
ATGCCAGCTGATAGGTTTGAAAAGATATACTCAATTGAGAAAAGGGTGCTGATGGAAAGCTACAAAGATGACTATTTAAGTAAAAACGAATGTCTTTTTATTCCAAAAAACAGCACTTACAGAAACGACAATCTTTTTGATTTTTGCTAAAAATTTGACAAATAAATCAAAATTGATTAATATAATTATGTAATTAAAAAAATTACAAAAAGAAATTACAAGGAGTTATTTATGGCAAGCGAAAAAAGTAAGAAGTTAAAAGAGTTCTTTGAAAAGCAAGCAAAGAAAGAGAATGATTATTTCTTTGGTGAAAACAATCTTCATCATATTACTAATCAGTATTTCACCTATAAGTCAATACTTGATGAAGATACCTTCATTATTAACACTGCTAATCTTTACTATTTTAAGAAACAAGACACTGTTGGATTAATCGTTGGAACTAATAAGGTTGTCTATCTTAAACCATCACAAGTTAAAATGGTAATAATGAACAATGGCAGTTGGAGTTGTCTTGTGAAGTTAACAAGGAAATATTTTAAGGTATATACTTATAAAAACAGAATATGCGACGATATTGAAATTGAAAAAGAACAAGATTTTAACACTTTAAAGAGTTATGCAAAAGCACAGCAAGACAGAATGAACTTATTGCCAGAAGAAGGACAGTTAACCTTTAAGAAGGACAAAAAGAGAATAATAAGTGGTTTATATAGTGGCTTACTCAGTCAAGTTAGTAATTATATTTAACTAAAAAAAATAAAGATTAATATGGAATTAAGACAATTAATTAACAAGCTAGACAAAAAAGAATTAGAAGACCTTGTTAACAAGTTCAATTGTTATGATGGTATTGTAGATTACATCGGCGACGATGCTGAGAATTGGAGAGACTGTGTAGATAGTAGCTTAGCTGATACTAGAACTAATCGCAATATTAGTATTAGCTTGAAAAGGCTGAACCTTAATTGCAATAGTCTTATTGAGGGAGTTCTTACTATAAAGTGCGATGAATACGATGGTATTTTCTTTTGCACTGTATTTTTTAAGCCAAACAATAATGAAGAGCTTATCTCTAAGGCTGAGAGCTTAGACAAAATAGACGAGCTGCCAGAATTAAACGGAGACAGAGGCTATGTTTTAGAAAATGCTTATAAACTAAACGAAAAAGAACGAGATGAGCTGTTCTTATGGCTATTCCCAAAAGTTAACAGAGCCTTAAATTGGTTAGTTTATTCTAAAATGGAGACAGTCGCCGACCCTTTAAGCGATGCTGAGGCTCGCGAGCTGATATTAGATAAGCTATGCAAAGAGATGACAAAATGAATAAATTAGGTAGACCAAAAGTAGGCGAGAACAAGTTAGAAAAGAACATTCAAGTTCGCTTTACAAACGAGGAGTACGAATTCTTGAAACTAAAAGCAATTGAAAGAAACAGAGCTATATCTAATTTGATTAGAATAGAGGCTCTAAAAAGTTTAAAAAATTGACAAAAAGTCAAAACAACCTACAATATAATTACTCTTTTTGTAAACAAGGCAAGTTTAGTTTTACGGTCTAAACTTGCTATTTTTTTTATATGGCAAACTTTTACGATGAGATAACTAAACTAGGAGTCGATAAATCACATTGGGGATTAATCTATTTTAATTTAGTTCTCTCCTACAAGAACAAACTAACTTACGACAAACTAATTGAATACCTAGAAATTGCAACCCATCTATACGAAATGCTGACAGATGAGGAGCTGAACGAAAAGGATGAGTATACAGAGAATTTCAAGTTTAAATTCAAAAGGTACTCACAATTGCTAGAAACAGCTAAGCTTTATGAGAATTTTATAAAAGACCAACTTTTTAAGGAGGGTATTTCTTAATGTCATATTATTTATTTTTAAGAAACAAACAAAAGCTAGAGAATTACAAGGCAGAGCTTTTGCGAGTAATGGCTTCTATTGAGAAAGGGGTGACTCCTGTATTCTGTGAAACACGAAGCTCGGCAACGAACCTTGCAGAGAATATACCATTTTACACACTAAGTGGCTTATTCTTGATAGTTGGAACTTATCTTATATCTTTGCTGAAAGTTCCTACGATATTGGATGTGGCAGTTGTCTTAATTGTTAACAACCTATGCCAAACACTAGCTTATTATCTATTCGTAAGGATTAAGCATTATCTAAGGATTAAGCTCTGTAAAAGACTAAGATTAGAACCAACCGAGAAAGTTATCTCGGCGATGGAGAGCTTAGAATATCAAACGGTTTAGTTAAGTTGAATTTATTTTATGATCCTCGTGCAAGAAAACTCACAATTTTAATTGTGAGATGATAGCACGATTTAAATTTTATCACTTGATAATACATAATAGTTTTAGTATAATTCAACTAATGAAAAAACTAAAACATAATAATAAATCAGTTGTTAATATAAACTACCATTTGATATGGTGTCCTAAATATAGAAGAAAAGTTTTAGTTAATGGAATTGATATAAGATTAAAAGAAATATTAATTAAAATAGCAGAAGAGATGAGTTGTGAAATTGAGAGTATGGAAATAATGTCTGATCATTGTCATATATTCCTTAGAGGAACTCCAATTCTTCCTATTCATTTAATAGTTAAAAATCTTAAAGGAAAAAGTGCTAAAATACTAAGAGAAGAATTTCCTGAGTTAAAAAGAAAACTTCCTAATCTATGGACTAGGTCTTACTATTGCGAAACAATAGGTTGTATTAATGAAGATACTATAAAAAAATATATTGAAAACCAAAAGAATGTTTAAAATATGTTAAGAGCAATAAAATACGAACTTAAACCTAATTCATCCCAAAGAGAAATAATAAATAAAACTTGTGGATGCACAAGATTAGTCTATAATACTATGCTCGATAAGAAAATAAAAGCATATGAAAAAGATAAAACTAATTTAAGTTCATATGAATTAATAAGAGAACTTCCAATTTTAAAGCAAGAAAAAGAATTTTTAAAGGAAGTTCCATCCCAAGCTCTTCAACAAGCAATATTAAATTTAGAAACTGCATATAATAACTTTTTTAGAAATTCAAAAAAGAAAGAAAAGGCAGGTTTTCCTAAATTTAAGAAAAAAGGAATAAATGATAGTTTTAGAATTCCTTGTTCTTGTAATATAGATTTTGATAAATGGACAATAACTCTACCCAAAATAGGTATAGTTAAAATATACAAAGGAAACAATAAACAAATTCAAGGAAAAATAAAACAATATACAATTAAGCATACTAATACCAATAGATATTTCATAAGTATCCTATACGAAACAGAAGAAATAAAACCAAAATGCGATAATGATATTCCAGTTGGTATTGATTTAGGTATTAAGAACTTTGCAATATTAAGCGATGGAAAAGTATTTGAAAACCAAAAATATTTAGAATCCAATCTTAAGAAATTAAGAATATTGCAAAGATCAGCATCTCGTAAATATAAGAAAAACAAGAAACGAGAGGAACAGTCTAATAATTGGAAGAAAACTATTGAAAAAATTGCTAAACTTCATGAGCATATTGCTTTTCAAAGAAAAGATTTTAATCATAAACTATCAAGAGAAATAGCAAATAATTACCAAATAATTTGCATTGAAGATTTAGCAATTAAGAATATGGAAAAGAACCATAAATTAGCAAGACATATAAACGATGTTGGATGGTATCAATTTGTTAAGTTCCTTGAATATAAATGTTTTAAATTAATTAAAATCGATCGTTTCTTTGCAAGTTCCCAAATATGTTCTAATTGTGGATTTAAAAACGAAAAACTTAAAAACCTTTCAATACGAACTTGGTCTTGTCCTTCTTGTGGTTCCAAACATGATCGGGATGTTAATGCAGCTTTAAATATAAAACGGGAAGGACTTTCTCGTTACTCGTTAAGTTCTACAGTAGTTGGACTTGAGTAGAACCTCACGATTTAAATCGTGGGAGAAGGTCAGTTGCCTAATAAAAGTAAAACACACTACACTCGAGCTGAGTGATCTCGAGTGTGTTGTTGCTGAGAAAAGAAAAACTAGCTGCGAAAATCAAAAAATTTTCGCTGATAGTTAACATAGAAATACAACTATACTATATAATAGAAAGTCCCCCCATTTTCCGTGTGAAGTCCCCCCATTTTCCGGGTGGCTTTTTACTTGGCTTTTTCATTTTCAAAGACAAAACTAACTCC
>CAVFEO010000121.1:0-3941 GCA_963621425.1 bacterium
GCTACTAATTTGCTTACATTTATTAACTTATAAGGTGAACTAATGCTCGGCTAAAGACCGAGCATATTTCTTGCCAGCTTTTTTAACTTTTCTATTTCAAAAGCTCGTACTGAAATAATTTTGGAACAATGTAAGTTGTATAATATTTTGTAAGTTCTTTTTTAAGTGCTTCGAGAGCAGCGTTTAAAATTGGATATTTGTGCTCCATAACATATTCACCTTTTTTGTTTGTTGCATACGAACCATCGGCTTTAACTACTTTCTCTTTTACATTAAGATCTTTTTCTATCTGATATAATCCATAATTATAAGAAGAATTATACTCTGTCGTATTTCTAGCTGCTGCGAGAACCATATCCCAAGCAAATTTTAAAGACTTTGCTTTTCCGCTATAAGCTGTTGCATCTATAATAGAGTCTAGCTTTGTTGCTTGACCAATACAACATTCATTTTTAATTGTTTTGTTAGAAGTGCATTTGTTTTTATTAGTAAGCCCACAGAAAATTAAACAATCATTAACAAAATCATCGTCTTGCAAATAAGTGAGCCCACCGTCAGCAGATTTCCAAATTACTTCCTTTTCAGTAAAACCTTTACAAACATAACAGTTTGCTGCAAATGGGACAATTGCTTGTTTAATATTAGTGCCATCACATGCTTTAGCAGTAGAGTAAACGCCGCCTTTTTTCTTATCTAATTCATTAATTAATAAAGCGTGTTTAAAATCTGGCGTTCCTTTTGGAGAAGCAATATAACAATAAGGAGTTCCACTACAATCATTCGGAAGATTATCTGCACTACTTGTTTTCACCCTATTAACAATAGCATTATCAAGCTTCCAAGAATCTACATTTTCATTTTCGCCCTTCCAACTCATAATAGAAATTCCACCTTCTGTTGCATGGAAATCTTTTCTGTTTACTAAACAACCTTCTAAGAACTTCTTATTAACCAAATTCTGAGATTTAAAATATTTTACTGGCGAGTAAACTACATAATAATCAGCGTTAACGATATTAAACCCACTCCAAATAAATTTATTCGCCATATCTCTAGCAGTTACGCCATTTACTTTACTGGCTTTCATTTTTTCAGTAATAAAGTTTTCACTTGTTCTGTGAAATGTTTCACCTTTTCTTGTGGCTGCGGCTTGTGGCTCAGAATATGGAGGATTTTCCAGCAGAATAACCGTCTTACCTTGAATTAAAGGATTAAGAGAATTATAAAAACTTTCCTCAAGGGCGTCACCGTCTTTTAGTAAGCCATCTTTGTTATTTAAACTACTTTCATCGGCTGGAAGAATTGCTTTTACTCTTCCTTCATAAAGTCCCTTTGTAGTCAGCCACTCAGCATAATTAATTGTATTAAGAATACAATGACTAAGTTCTTCATCCGTAAGAAACTTTTCAAGGTTACCGGTTCCACAACATCTATCTACGATTACATAGTTATCGTCAGGTAAAGAACTTATAATATCTCTAAGATATTTTGTACTTTTTTCTACTGCATAGTCAGGAGTAAAGAAAGCACCAAGACGCTTCTTCAAACCAATACTCCCAAGACAATCAAGAAGTCTTCTTTCCATATCACCGGTTTCGTTCCAAACATATGGGTCAATTTTTAGAATTGTTGGATTTGCTAATTCTGCAATAAAGGCGTCTTTGCTTGTTTTGCCACAAGATGTATAAAATAAATCGTTGTAATTAATAATAGATGTTTCATCTATCCAGCCATTTTGAGTAATTTTAGTTCCTTTAATATTTACATAAGTAAGCAAATCAGCAACATCTTTAAAGGTTCCATTTTTTACTTCTGTTTCTTGTCCTCTAAGTAAATCATAAAGCTGCCAAGTTCCCTGATTAATACAAATACCAAGACCATATCTTGGAAGTTCCAACGCCGCAGCATTTCTTGCTTTAACATATCTAATAAGCTGTTTTTTTACAGCTTCAGTGTCAAAACTATTAAGTTTAAATTCTACAAGATATCCGTTGTAGTACCCATCTGTGCTACAAGAATAATCCGGCACTAAGCCGACATCTTTCCAGAAATCTTCCATACCTTCAATTTCTGAGGCATACTGACCTAAGTTTTTCATTTTTTCTCCTTTTTGCTAAATTTTAAATCTTTTGTGTTTTTTAGTCAATTGCTAATTTTAGTTTGTCAAAAATATTTTCTTTGTAAGAAATAGTCAATAATTTAATATTATTTTTTTCAGCAAATTCTTTTTTTAGTTTATCATTTTTTTGTTGTTTTTTAAACTGCTTCTCTCCGCCAAAATAATCATTCATTTCATAGTGCTGAATTCCATTATACTCAATTAAAAGATTTTCGTTAGGTAAGTAGAAGTCAAAGGATAAAGCTCTCTCGTTTTTGCATTCTTTAAACTTCTTTTGTTCTTCAAACAATATATTTTTTTCTTTTAAGTAATTTCTTATGGCAATTTCTCCTTTTGATGATTTGCATTTTGGGCAACCCTCGCCATTTAAATGACTATGAGCATTTTGCTCAAACACCCCATGAATTGGACAAATTATTTTCACTTTTAATTTCACATTCTCGAATATAGTTTTCGAATAATCATATTTATCACCATGAATCTTTTTTGCTTTTTCGATAAATTCTTGTTGAGACATTTTTTTGTAACCACATTTTGAGCAACCGATTTTTAAATGACTAGCCGCTCTTTGTTCAAAAATTCCGTGAATAGGGCAAATAATTTTCACTTTGGTTTTGTTGTTAATATAATTAGTCAAAGAATAATCATATTTGTTGTTATGAATTTTGTTTGCTTCTTCGATAAATTCTTCGGTGGTTTTAGTTTTCATTAAAAACGTCCCAACTTTTACTGAACTCTTTGTTTTCAAAGAGTGCAGCCAAACCGGTTATTTGCTTCATTCTTAAAAGCGTTTCTTTATCAAAACCCAAGCGTTTTCTAATTTCTTCATCAGAGAGTCCCGAACTAACAAGGTCAGCAACTATATCACTCATAAGGTCTACATCGTGAGTTCCTTTAATAGCATTATGGTTTATGCACCATATTTGTCTATCGCTTTTCTGAGCTTCTTGATCTTTATCATTGTTCTTTTTTACAATGGTGCAAGGTATAGTTCCTCCCTCCCGCATATATAAGTCTTTAAAAATTCTTAAAGCGGTCAAGCGATGAAAACCATCGATTAAAACATAAGGGTGCTCTTTGTCATCTTTGTCTTCATTTTCTGTTACAACAATTGGGAGTGTAAAACCTAATTCAAGAATAGACTGGTGAAGAGTTTTCATAGTGTTTATGTCCATTCTGTTTGGATTAAAAGCGTTTGCTTTTATTTGTTCTACTTTAATTTTTTTCACATCATACACTGGTGAAGAAAAAGTAGAGTTTTTCATTTGTTCTTCTTCTTCCTTTGTTAATTTAAAGCCTAGTTTTCCTTCTTTAAATTTTTCTTCATAATCTTGTGGGACTAATATTTCTTTCAAGGTGACTCCTTTTCTTATTACTATATATTTTTTACAAAAAATAGTCAAGAATTTCATTTAACAATTTCTTTAAAGGTTTTTAGAGCATTGGTTCTTTTTTTCATTTCTAGTTTTGAAGGGGTAAAGCCCATATATTTACCATGCCAGTCATTTTTTAAAACGGTAACACAGCAACGCTTCCATGACGGCAAATGTGTCCAGTTTTTACATTTTGATAAATCTTGTGGATACTCTTCGAAAACAATCAGTGCTTTATCTGGATATCTTTTACTTTTTCCAAGAGAATGAAATTTAACATTTGGATAATTTTTTCTTATATCATCTATATCTGAATCATCTATAAAAGCACCCCTTTCGTTTCCTTCTTTGTCTTTATTCCCACACCAATAATTAATCGAAGTATTAAACATTTTTTTAAAATGCTCTTTTACATCTTCTTCATTTGTTTCAAGAATAAAGATAGTATA
>CAVFEO010000122.1:0-3931 GCA_963621425.1 bacterium
GCTTTATTATATGCAAAATCAAAAAATATTTTTGAAGCAAACTACGACCTTAAAGACTTAAATGCAGCTATTTTATTAGTTAAAAAATTTAGTTGAAATTACTGTCAGCCTATGATAAAAGATATTTTAAATCTAGTTAATGATTACTTAGATAATAGATACACTGCTAATCAAACCAGACAACAAATATTTTATATTACTGGATATTATGATTAAAGGAGATTTTATTAATGTTTGATAAAGATACTATTTTAAATGCAAATCCAAATTTATCTTGAAACACGTTTAAAGATAGCTCTGAACATTTTAGAAGCTTTGATTATTTCTTTGAGGCTAATAATGAAGACCCTGAAAATGAATTATTTAAAGGATTTATAATAGCCACATATAAAGATTTTCATATTGAGAAAATTGATAATGTTTATTGAAGCACCTGGGAAAAGTTTCTTCAAACTAAAGATGTGGATAAATTTTATTTCACATTAAAAAATATCTATGATAATATAGAGGGAAAATTTCATATTAAAGACATAAATAAATTGGTTGAAAATAATTATTAAAGCAACCTGCTAAAATATATAATGTGTAAATAAAAATTGATTATAAATGAAATTTTCAATGTAAAATCACAAAATAAGAAAGGTTAATAAAATTAAGGATAGATATAAAAAAATCTATCCTTTATTTTTAAAAGAAAGGAAAATTTAATATGAACATTTATCTGGCCGGACCTATATTTACTTATGGGGATTTGTTGAGAAACACTGAGTGAGCAAAAAAGATCAGAGAAGCATTTCCAACTGTTAATCTATACTCACCTGTAGAAAACACTGATATTAATGGAGTTGAAGGAAAAAAGAAATTTGGTGGTTCTAAAGAAATTGCAGAAGCTGATAATAATAGATTGAACAACACTGATATCTTAATTGCTTGCATTGATGGTGATGTATTGCCTAGCGGGACTTGTGCTGAAATAGGTAAGTTCCATGAAAAGATAGAAAGAGGCGATCACAAATATATAGTTGGTATCTGCACAGATAATAGACAATGTTACTTGACACATAGCGAAGCTAAAGATATTGGTGGCAGCAAAAGTCTAGGAGAACAACAATATAGTTACCAAAATTTATATGTGACTGGGTTAATAAAACAAGGCGGAACTCTAGTCTATACAATAGAAGAAGTAATAGAGTTCATTAAGGGGATAGAAAAAGAGTATGATCTATAATATCAATGAAACCCCCAAGACAATAAAAGAGTGAATCTTATACACCCTACAAATGGTTCTTGCTGTATTTGTAGCTACAGTCCTTATTGCTAATATCTGCAACACACCGATCTCAAGTTGTTTATTTGGTGCCTGCATTGGAACTTTAATTTATCAGATAATAACTAAATTTAAAAGTCCAATGTTCATCAGTTCTTGTGGAGCTACTTGTTCCGCAGTAATCGGGGCCTTAGCTATATCAACAACAGGAGAGCAAAATTATTTATTAGTAGCTGTTGGTGGTTTAATGATAGCCCTTATCTATATAGGATTTGCTTTAATCATACATTTAAAAGGCTATGAAGTATTAGATAAAATTTTCCCTGCAACAATAGTAGGACCTGTTACGATGGTCATTGGTTTAAATTTAGCCAAGTTCTTAGTAACATACACAAATGATAGTAATCCTTGACAAGTAGGAATTGCAATCTTAACAATGTTAATAGTGGCTGTTTCATCGCACTACTTTAAAGGTTTCTTAAAAACAATTCCTTTCTTATTTGGTTTGCTGGGAGGTTACCTAATAAGTTTGTTAGTAACAGAACTTGGTTGAGCCAGCATAATAGATTTTAGTAAATTTAATCCTGATACTTGATCTTGATATCCAGACCTGACATTTTTAAAATGAGATTTTTCAAATTTTAAATTTGCTTCAATTGGTTCTGTAGCTTTATTATTTATTCCAGTTTCAATTTGTGCTATCCTAGAACATTTCAGTGATCACAAAACATTAAGTAATATTATTGGAAAAGACTTGACAAAAGACCCTGGTCTGACTAGAACGCTGATAGGTGATGGAGTAGCTTCATTTGTAGGAACTGTTGTTTGTGGACTTCCTAACACTAGCTATGGTGAAAGCATAGCTACTATAGGATTTAGTAAAGTCGCTTCTGTGTTAATAACAACTGCAGCAGCTTTATTTTTGGGAGTGCTAAGTTTTATAGCACCTGTTAATGTTTTCATCCAAACAATTCCAAGTTGTGTGTTTGGTGGTTGTGCAATGATACTTTATGGATATATAGCAGCCTCGGGATTAAAGACTGTGATAAATAGTAAAGTTGATTTAGAAGACAATAAAAATTTAATTGTGACTTCAGTAATTTTAACAACTGGAGTTAGTGGAATTTTCTTTATCAGTGAGAGTCTGACAGGTGTTAGTCTAGCTATGATATTGGGTGTAATTTTAAATTTAATTTTAATAAAGAAAAAAGGAGAATAAAAAAATGATTAAGATTGTTTTAACAAATGCTTTAGGAGAAGGTGAGTGGGGGGATTATGATCGTCCTTGGCACCAATATTTAATTGCTATGAATACTTATAAGATTTCAACTAAGAAAGACGCTGAAGCTGTAGAGTATATAAAGAGAATATCAGAAAGCGATGAATGAGCAGACGAATTTGAATTATTTTACAAAGATGTAACAGCTTTAAATGGATTATATTTCGTTGTGGTAAATGCGTATGATGATATTCAATTTTATAAAATGCCTTATTCAGATATAAAGGAAGCAAAGAATGCATTAAAAATTGAGCTGAGTCAAATTATATCTACATATAAAAACAACCAAGATAAAAAACCTTTAATTATAGGACCTTTAAAAACTGTAGAAAATTTTATATATCCAGAGATTCCTAGTGACCTAGTTTATAAGACACCTTTTAATAAATTAATCAATGCTTTAATAAAAGAACTTTCTGAGCCTGGGGCTTTTTATGATAGAGTCGGTGAAATAAGTCTTGAGGACGGTATGGGTATAGAACATTTTCTTTTTGATACAAGAAGAGCATCTTGACGTCCTATAAGCGAATATGCAGAGCAACTAGAAGAAGAGTTTGGTGATGTCTCATTAAATTCATATGATGATTTTGGGGATGAGGATTAAATTAAAAAAATATTTAATAATTTAAAAAGCTATTTCGTAAAGAGATAGTTTTTTATTTTATTAAAGCCTCCATCTTTTTCTGAGTTCTGTAAAGGACTTGAAAATTTAAATTTTTCGGGTTTGAACCCAGACCGAGTTGTGCTTTAAAAAAAGAGGGAAATAATAACAAACCATTTCTGATACCTCCACACCCGCACAACAATCAAATTTAAAATTTAAATTGTATATTATATCATAACAAGTAAAGGAAAGATAATCATGGATGAAACAAACGTGCACACCTTATTAGAACAAATTTCAACAATCAACAAAAGCCTAGACATTTTAAAAAAATTTAAAAAGCTCAAAGACAATCCTTTAGCCGCCGACATCACAAGAATCACAAAAAAGGCAGAACGCCTAAAAAAGAAATTAGTATCTGAGTATGAAGAGATCTATAATGATATTTGTGAAGAAGGTGATTTAATAGCTGAGCTCTATCAATAAAAGAAAGGTTAATAAAGTATGAGAAAAATAAAGTATAAATTATATTCTTTAGATGATGAGTTAATCGCAACCACCGACCGCAAACACGATTTAGTAGAACTCGGCGCGAACAAGTTCCCCCACAAAAAATATTTTATAGAAACTGTTTTAAATGATGATATGTTAATAAGAAGAGAAATTTATTTTGAAGGAAAAATTAAAGAGAATTAATTTCTCTTTTTTTTTATTTAAAGGGGTGATTTTATTTTAAAAATATGATATATTAATAACATAGAGATAATAAAGAGGTGAGAGT
>CAVFEO010000123.1:0-3256 GCA_963621425.1 bacterium
GAATAATCCACATGATTCATTAGCCAATCTATCATATTTTGATACAGGTTTTTCAATTTTGTATTTTTCTATTTCACAAGTTTGATTTAACATTAAACTTTTTTTAACATCTATAATTCTTTGATTTTTGCTTCCTCTAAAATATAAATTCAAACTTCTTTCTTCTATTTTAAATTTACCATCAACAAGAACATCAATATTTCTTAAAAACTCATCAACATGTTTATTTTTTTTCGCAATTTTAGTTAATTTTTCAAATTCAAAGCCTGTATAACACCACACATTCATTCCTAAACTTTTTACAAATTTTGCAAGTTCACCAAATGCTTCAGGTTGAAACATAGGATCCCCACCTGAAAAAGTTACACCATCACAATAAGTTAACTCACTTAATTGCTTTTTTATATCCTCGACATCAAAAACCATTCCACCAAGCATATCATGAGTTTCTGGATTGTGGCAACCTGGGCAGTTATGTTTGCAACCTTGAGCCCAAACAACTGCCCTTAAACCTTCGCCATCAACAATGCTGTTTTTTTGTATAAAACTTGCAAGTCTTACAATCATATTTTTATTTAGATAAAGCGTGTTTTACTCTATCTCTCTCCTCACATTTTTTACCATTATTAAACCTATCAATAGTACCAACCAAATATCCGGTAATTCTTCTAATTCTTTCAAAAGGAATATCGCCTTCTTCTCTACCACAATATGGGCAAGTATCATTAATTACACCTGTAAATCCGCAAACAGGGTCCCTATCTACTGGGTGATTTATTGCACCATAACCAATGCCAGCTTCCTTCATATGTCTTACAATTTTTTCAAAAGCATCAACATTTTCAACAGTATCTCCATCAAGTTCAATATATGAAATATGTCCAGCATTTGTAAGTGCATGATATGGCGCTTCTTTATCAATTTTTGTCATTACATCTGTATTGTAATAAACAGGAACATGGAAACTGTTTGTATAATATTCTCTATCGGTTACGCCATCAATCTTACCATAAATAGCTCTATCGATTCTTGTAAATCTGCCAGACAAACCTTCTGCTGGAGTTGCAAGCAAAGTAAAGTTTAAATTATACTTTTTACTATACTCATCCATTTTGTTTCTCATAAACCCAATAATCTTTAAGCCAAGTTCTTGAGCCTCTTGGCTTTCTCCATGGTGCTTACCAATTAAAGCCTTTAAACATTCTGCCAATCCTATAAAGCCTATTGAAAGTGTACCATGTTTATAAATCTTTTTAAGTCTATCACCTGGTTTTAATTTCTCACTATCAATCCATACTCCTTGCTTTAATAAGAAAGGAAAATTATTTACTGATTTATTACATTGAATTTCAAATCTTTCTAACAATTGATTTTTAACCAATTCCATCAAATCGGTAAGTTCTGCAAAGAATGCATCTAAATCTGTTTTTCCGCCATTTACCATACCGTGCTTAATACCTAATCTTGGCAAGTTTATAGATGTAAATGAAAGATTTCCTCTTCCTGGTGTAATACACTTAGAATCATCGACAACATTGCCCAAAACTCTTGTACGGCAACCCATATACCCTACTTCAGTTCTATAATCGCCTTCTTTATAATACATTTTATTAAATGGCGCATCAATAAACGAAAAGTTAGGGAAAAGACGCCTAGCAGAAACTTTGCATGCAAGTTTAAACAAATCATAGTTAGGATCTTCTTTGTTGTAGTTTACGCCCTCTTTTACTTTAAATATAGAAATTGGGAAAATTGGAGTTTCACTTCTACCCAATCCGGCATCTGTTGCTAGTAAAAAGTTTTCTATAACCATTCTGCCTTCCGGAGATGTATCGGTACCAAAATTCACAGAAGAAAACGGAACTTGTGCCCCAGCTCTAGAATGCATTGTGTTTAAGTTGTGAATAAATGCTTCCATAGCCTGATATGTTTGCCTATTTGTTTTTTGCAAAGCCTTATCATAAGATAATTTAAACATTCTCTTTAACTCGCCAGAATCTCTTAAATATTGGTCAAAAACAGATATGTCAAATTTAATAGAAGATATTTTATCAATTTCTCTTAAAATACCATTCATTGCAACAAAATTTTTAAATTCTGTCAAATCCAAATAATCATAAATCATTTGCTTAAATTGCTTTTTGAAAGTTTTTAGCACACCTGGAGCCATATAATAATCAAAAGCCGGAATGCTTTGACCACCATGCTGATCATTTTGGTTTGCTTGAATAGCAATTGCGCCAAGAGCTGAATAAGACATTATATCATTAGGTTCTCTTAAATGTCCATGACCAGTTGAAAACCCGTCGTGGAAAAGTTTATCTAAATCTATTTGGCAACATGTTGTTGTACCCATAGCTAAAAAGTCTAAATCGTGAATATGAATATCTCCAGAATCGTGTGCTTCTGCATGTGCCGGCTTCATTAAATATGCTTTAGCAAATTCTTTTGAAATTGTGCTACCATATTGAAGCATTGTTCCCATCGCAGTATCGCCATCTACATTTGCATTTTCTCTTTTTGAATCTTCTTCATCTGCAGTTTTTAAGCCCAAGTTTTCCAAAGCCTTTAAAAACTTATGTTGCTTTTTCTCGCCAAAAAATGCCTGCCTTGAATTGTGTCTTCTCTCTCTATATTCAGCAAAAGATTTAGCAACATCTTCATAGCCTTCATTTTGCATATTTTTTTCTATACAATCTTGAATTTGCTCAATTTCTATTTTTGTTTTACCTAAAGCTTGAATATCATTTAAAGTTTTGTTTAATATTTTGTTCGCATCGGTAGAAGAATACTTAAGGTCATCTCCAATCCTTATGCTATCAAAACCCTTTTTAATTGCAACACCAATTTTAGTTGCATTAAAAGGCACCTTCCTTCCATCTCTTTTAACAACATAAACGTCAACATTGTTTTCTACATTTTGCATTTTAAAATTTCTCCTTAGCCTAGTACAAAAGATTCTCCCTTCTGTCTACGCTCATTGTATCAAAGCCCCACATACACTGTCAACAAATTTTAGCACTTTTAAAAAAAGATTTTTTTATTTTTTTTAAATTTACACATTTAAAATTAAATGTAAAAACGCCAAACTTATTGTTTTTGCGTAAGTTTGGCGTTTTTAAATTAAAATTTTTCAGTCTAATTTTAATAATTTTTAAAAAATGATTTTTTCAAAATTTAAAATTTTTGTTAAATTGTTCCCCAATTTTTAAAATTAGATTTTATACTTATAACCAAGATTCTGCAATGCCAGCAG
>CAVFEO010000124.1:0-3228 GCA_963621425.1 bacterium
CTCATATAAGCCTTTTACGGGGTTTTCTTTCTAAATCGATATATTTTACATTTTTTGAAAAATAAGCGTTCTAAACGAAGATATTAGAGGCTTTTTATTTAAGAATTTTAAATTAAATAAATTAACACTTATTTAATCTTCATTTAATAATTTAATCATTAAATAATTAAAATATTAAACCTATATTTAATTAATATTAAACCACAATTAAATTTACATTTAATCATTAAACACCTATTAACGAATTAACTTGACATTAAACCATTAAAAAGTTTAATATATAAAAGCTTGTCTAAAAAAAATTAAATTTTAGATGGGCAAATCTTTATTTTCAAAGTTATCTTGGGAGGGCTAAAAGTGAAATCTTACGCATTCGCTTTACAAAAAGGTGGCACAGGAAAAACCAGTATCAGTGTTTCTGTCGCAGTTGAACTTGCATCAAAAGGCAAAAAAGTTGTTTATATTGATTGTGATCCTCAGGGAAATTCCAGCTCCTGGCTTCTGAACGATTTTGAACATGAACTTGCTGACATTCTTTACGAAAAAGCAGAAGTTCTTGATTGTGTTTATAAATCAGACGTTGAAAATCTTTATGTTATTCCGACTTTCGGAGTTGGAGGAGAATTAAAGGCCTGGGCAAAAAAGGAAACATTCCCATTCATATTCCAGAAAACCATTCTCCCACAGCTCAAAGAACATTTTGATTTCTGCATTTTTGATACTTCCCCAGCCTTTGACGAATTTGAAAAATCTGTATTTATCGGTTGTGATGAAGTTGTTCCGGTCTTGAAACTTGACGAATTTTCAAAAGATGGATGGGAAATCTTTACAAGAAATTTAAAGCTCATTGACAAGCAATATGGAATCAGCCCAAAATATCAGAAAATCATCTTGAATCAGCAGGACAAGCGCCTTTCAAACCAGGCCGCCTATCTTGAAGCTTATAACACATCTGGTACAAACTATGATTTTATCGTAATCCCAAAAGACCCTGCCTTTGAAAAAAGTCAGAGTGCCCATACAACAATTCAAGACAAACGAGTACGTGCAAAAAAAGAAACTTTAGAAGCAATCGCAAATTTAGCAGAGAGGTTAATGTAATGGCCGTTAAAGAAAAAAATTTATCATTTGCAGAAGAACAGAAACTTAAAATAGCTGAAAGCGTAAAATCCGCTTCTCAGATTTCAGAAAACGCTGCAGAAGAAAAAAAGGAAACATATCTTGGACTAAACAAAACTGTTACCACACCAGTTAGCACTGTTAGAAGTGAAGGTAAGAAAGATGTTTTAATTGGCATTCACGTAACAAAAGAAGAGCAGGCAGAACTTCGAGAAATGTTCTGCTCAAAGGGATTTTCACTTGCAACAGCATATCGTGCAGCTATGACTTATCTTCGTCAGGACATTCTTAATGACAAGGCATGTCTTACAAACAACGGAGAAATTTTAAGAAAATAAGTCCTAATAATTGACATTTCTGAAAAAGCCGTTTTTAAGCGTTTTGACGGATGGAGATGTAAATATATCAAAAATACAAAAAAAACGCTCCCATGGGCCAAATTTGAGCCATAGAGAGCAAATTTGACACCTTTCACAGAATTAAAAAAATCTGTTTTCTCAAAGATTGGGAGTGAGAATATGGAAACTGAGAATAAAAGCGAAAAAGAGAAGACCAATGCTGTAATAAAAATTGATGATACCGTTAATGAACTTTTTCTTCAGGACGAAGTAAGATTACAGACTCCTGTTGTAATGTCATTTGTACCTAGTTTTTTTGCAACAGCGTCCCTGCCTTTTAAAAACGTTCACAAACAAGTATTTACAAGAAAAGGAGCAAATGGACTGTCCTTAACTTTAACATCCCCAATAAACGTTCCTTTTGGAAAATATGGGCGCCTTTTACTTTCAATACTCACAACCCATGCTGTAGTTTCCAAAGAAAAAGCAGTTCCAGTCTACATTGAATATGCAACACTAGGTGATTTGCTTAAAGAAATGCGTCTTCCAAAGCAGAGGGGAAAGGATATTCGAGAACAGTTGGATTGTTATAGCAATGCAACATTTGCTTTTAGCCAGGAAATTAAGGAACTTAAGGCAGGATATTTATTTAAGGAACTGTATGAAAATGGCAATTATCCTAAATCTGATGTTGAAGTAAAAAAAAGAACTACAGGAAATATTCGTTTTACAGAGGGAGTTCAGTATCTTGAAATAAATGACGGAAGTGGAACCAATAAGGTTGGTAGTTTTAAGATTATTCTTTCAGGAGAATTTGCAGCATTTTGTCAAGCTCATGCAGTTCCAATTAATTATGAAGTTTATAAAAATATTTCAAGTGCAAGTGGAAAAGATTTGTATGCATGGCTTGTTTATAAAAATAACGGAATGACAGAGCCTGTATTTATTCCACGTCATAAACTTGTTGAACAATTTATGCCTATGGAAAATGGAAGTTGTGAACAGGAATCTGTGTATTTTAATCGTATTCTTGATGAATTAAGAAAAATCAAGGAAAAATATTATCCTGAAGTAAAATTCAGCATTGATAATACAGGAGCAGGAATTACTTTGTATAAAAGTCCAACTCCAATTCTTCCAAAGGGTGAAGAAGAAAGATATGCTTTAATTACTTCTGATTTATAAAAGGTGGTAACAGTCTTGTTTTGCGGTTTAAGAAATATCCACAAATCCACAGTGTTTATTATTAGTTAAATATATATTAGTTAAATTATTAGAATATATAAGAAGATTAAAACAAAACTGTTACCAAAACTAAACAAAACTGTTACCAAGAAAGTGGGGATAAGAGGGCTAAATCTTTATAGGACAAGAAGTTAGCATAAAGTAGCCAAAACTAAACAAAACTGTTACCAAAAAACAGGTTATCCACAGGGTTTTAGTGGACAAACAAAACAAAAGTGTTACCAAAAAAAGAGGGTAGGGGAGTTTTGGAAGGCTTTAAAAACAAGACTGTTACCAGAATTATTATTTTTGTCTTTAGTAACAAAACAAAACTGTTACCAGAAAAATCATTTTTTCAAATTCACCTAAACAAGACTGTTACCAAATGAAAAGTAGAAAAATAAAAAAATGCTTGCCTTATAAAGACCGTATACATTACCGCGAATTTTCCGATATTATCGAAATTTGGAGTGTATACTTTTAACCTTTTTGTATACACAAGAATTTGAATTTCCCGATATTATCGGGATTTAGACTGTATACAGAT
>CAVFEO010000125.1:0-3208 GCA_963621425.1 bacterium
CTTTAAAGGACAAAAACAAGAGGATTTAGATAGTATATATAATTTAATTAAAAAATATAATTTAAAAATTTTAAGAGTATCTGCGGCAACCCCGCCTTATCAAATTAACAGAGATACTTTTTTTAATGATATAAAAGATGCTTTTTTTGCTTTTATTAAAAACTGTGTTGATTTGGGGGTTGAGCATTTTAGTTTTGATTGCAATGAAATACCTTACTGTTATTTTACAGAAGAAGAGGTTGAATATTTAAAAAGTATTCGTTACCCTTTTGCAAATTGTTGTAATAATCCTACTATTGATATAAGTGGGAACATGACTGCGACTTGCTGTTTAGGTTGTGGATGTCAAGAAAGAATTAATTTATATGATTTTAATAATTTAGATGCTATTCGAAGATATTTTCAAGCTACTTATATTTACCCCCAGGTAGCTAAATTACCACAGAAGTGTAAAGAGTGCCAATTAGGAAAAACATATCAATGCTTTGGCGGGTGTATTAATTTTACAAATAGCGATGAGGTGGAATAATGGCAATACATAAAGGACATATGGAGCTAGAAATTCCATATAATTATGACGGGCGTTTTCTTGAAAGTTTAACAAAGCTTTATCCTAATTATAAAGATTTTGTTAGTTTTGTATATATTGCTCCCTTTTGTGAACATTCGCCTAATTCAAGATCGCATATGTTTCAAGAATATGTGACAATGGATATTGAAGAGTATGAAGAACATTTGGCTTTGATAAGAAGTTATGATTTACCTATTGGTGTGACTTTGCAGGGAATGGATATACTTTCAGAAGATATACTTAGATATTATATTGAAAAACAAAAAGTTCAATTTTTTATGACAGTAAATGATGAAAATGCAAAATTAATAAAAAAGATAAATTCTAACTGTATAACGATTGCTTCTATTTGTAAAGCTATGACAAAAAAGCAATTGCTTGAAGCAGATTTATCTATGTATGATAGGGTGGTTGTAGATTTTAGATTAAATAAATTAGAAACAATTAAAGAGCTATCTAAAAAATTTAATTGCGTTTGTTTATCCAATCCGCCTTGTAGTTGTAAAACTTCTATACATACTTGTCAAGGACATTGGCTACATTTACCAGATTTTGACCCTGAAAAATGTCAAATTCAAAGGGACGAAGAGGGACATATTTATAAAACTTTAAATGATTTTAGTGGTATTTTACCTTCTGAAATGATTAAATTCTCAAATTATGTGACTTCATTTAAATTACAAGGTCGAGAATGTTTATATGAAATTTATGGAGAAAATGCTTTATTAGAAAAATTATCTCTTTATCTAGAAGTTGCTAGTAAATACACGAGTAATGGAATAACAGATGAAGAGTTAGGAGAGATAAAAGCCCAGAGTGTAGAAAATTTAAATTTTATCACGGCTTTTTAGAAAGGAGATAAATAAGTTATGGCTTTATCAGGCACTTATGTGAAAAAAAGTGGCGTTGAAGGCGGTACTTCTTTTGGAACTATTGATGGTTCTACTATAGGAGATATAGTATTAAATGGAAAAACTTTTGATAATATTGTTTTTAAGAATGAAAATACAGTATCAATTTTAAAGGAGACTTTCGATATAAGCGGAAGTGCAGCAACTTGTACTTCTGCGGGAACTCGTATTGGTACTTCAAGATATGATAAAAAAACTGAATCTCAATATCAAGCTGCACTTGGTCATTATGATGGAAAAACCTATGCCCAGAGTTGGGGTTCTAATGGTTGCAATACAAGCGGTTGGTCTACTACTTGGTGCGGTAGATGTGGCACTCAATTATCTAGTAGTGTAATTTGGTCTTGTGGTCATAAAGGTTATAGTGTTACGGAATGGGTTGGCTATTGGGCTACTCGAACGGATGGAAAATGTACACCAGTATATCGTGGCTGGTGGACTTGTTGTAACTTTGGTGGTACATATTGGTAAGAGGTGCTATATTGATTTATGAGTAAATTTTGTTTAGTAGAGTTTGATAATTGTTTATGTAAACATAAGCAAATTTTATCAAGCGAAGAATTAACTTCTTTATATGAAAAAGTGGAAGAAATAGATGGAAAAGATAATGATAGCGTTGAAAAATATCAATCATTTGATTTTCCTCTATCAGAACACCAGCCTAACTTAAAATTAGTAGATAGGTTAGAAAAATTACAAGCTGATGATTATTTGATTTGTGCATACTCTGATGTTGGATTTAAGTCAATAGGCTTTAAATATTGGTGGTTGCAACAGAATATATCGAATATAAATTTTAATTTTTTTGGTAGCGGAGCTATTGATGAAATATTAAAAGGTAATTTTGATTGTTTAAAGAATTTTCAAGAGGATTCTAAAAAAGACATAATCGCAGATGACGTTATAATAATAAATAAAGAAAATCTAGTAGATTAATTTATAAAGGAGATAAAAGGATAAATATGAAAATAGTTGTAGCGAATGGATTATTAGATAGTGGAAAGACTACAATGTTATATCACTTAATAAATTGTTCAGAGCCAAACACAAAAAAATTATTAATTTCTTGTGAAAGTGATAATATTGGATACGACTTAGAATATTTAAAAGAAAAAAACTGTGATTTGGTTTATTTTGAAAAGCCAGAAGAAATTGATAATAAAAATTTTAAACAGTTATTTGATGAATATGATGTAGAAGATGTTTTTATTGAATACAATGGTATGTGGAGTGTCAAAAAAATAATAGAATGTTTTGAACTCGTAAATATAGTAACAACAATTGATGGTTCGGAATTTAAACTTGATTTTAAAAATATGAGTCAGCAAATGCAAGATGTTTTGTATTGTGCTCAAACAGTAGTTGTAAATAGGTATGATTACAACATCTTGCCAAAGGTAGAAGCTAGAAATATTCTTCGTTATTATGCACCTTATGCGAATGTAATATTTATGGATAATGATAGAAATATTGATTTATCCGTAGATAATAGTTTGTTTGATAGTGCTTCTATTGATATATTTGAAATTACTGACGATTTATATTTTGATTGGTATATGGACTGTGTTGAAAATCCAATTAAGTATACAGATGATCTTATTCATTTGCAGGGCGAAGTTAATAAGGCTGATGAATTAAAATTGCGTGATGGTATATTTTTTATTGGTCGAACACTTATGACTTGTTGTAATCAAGATATTGCCTATCTTGGTTTAAAGTGTAAATA
>CAVFEO010000126.1:0-3024 GCA_963621425.1 bacterium
ATCAATATCTCTGAAACTTTTATCTTTTGGAAGGGTTAGGCTTCCTGTTCCATCTTCCCACGATTTAAACGAACTAAAGCCGGCAGATTTGATAAGCGCTCCACACTCTCTTTCTGTTTCATCATGGATTTTTTTAAGTTTGTCTCTTGTTTCAGCTTCGTTAGTATTTATTTTATAAATGTTTTTAGAAATTATAAATTTTTCATCATGCCCTTTATAAGTTTTAATAATATCCTGCTTTAAATCCAAAAAGCCAGTATATTGCAAAATTTCTCTTTCGAAATTATCCAAGTTATCACTAATATTGTTAAGAGTTGGTTTCGCTCCAGCTTTTTTGCTAGCAATTATTTCTACATATTTGTTTGGTGTATTTTTAAACGAATATCTGTATATACCAGCTTTTGGCTGGTATATATTTTTTGTTTTTTGGCCTTTATTAAAATAATCTTGCATTGAATCTGACCTGCGGTCGGGGAATGTTCCCCCTTTAGAAATAGATACAATAATTCCGCCAGAGTTTTTAGCAAAATCTTTTGCTTGTTCAGGTGTATATCCCCTTCTTTCCATAACTGCTTCTAAGTATTTATTATCCACAGCTCTCTGGTTTCCAAATGTGGTTTTTGTTTTATCTGCATAACCCTTTTTACCTTCATTTAGGTCTTTTGCTTCGGCGTTTTTAAAGTCAAGCATTGTTACTTTGTTAGCTTCGCCGATTTTTGTTTTAAAAGGAATTCTTATACATTTAAGTAATTCATTAGGAATTTTTTCCAAATTTCCCAATGTTATTTCGTCCCCTTTAACATCCTTGTGATCAAGAAAATGAACGCTAATATAATCTTTGTCTTTGTCCAGGCTGTCAGGTTTCGTAAATCCAATTTGATAAGATTTTCCAGTTTTCCAGTTTCTTATAATATAAAGAGGGTGTTGGTTCCCATCTGTATACATATCATAAAATCCTGGATTGCAACGAGTACACCATTCTGTTGGAGTTTGTTCTTCTCCTTCCTTTCCATAGAAAGCTGCGGCTTTTTCTCCTTGGAAACTTAAAGGCATTAATAACTCCCACCCATCTGCATCTTTTTGATAAAGAGTTTTTACTTCTTTTTTATCTCCACTTCCTTTATTTGCTTTTCCGTGCTTGGTTAAATCATTTTGAATTTGTTTCTCAAAAGTATGCCAAAGAGATTCATCATAATTAGTGGAACCGACAAACTGCTTATAAACAGGTAATTTTTTTATCCAAGGTTTTTTGTAATTTTGCAAGTAAGTGTAAAGAGCATCCGAGCTGCTCACAGCGTTGCCTAAATCGTTAGGTTCGCTACAATGACTAAGCAAAAACTGAACACCATATGTTTTGTCTTTAATGCCAAGCTCGTCACATTTTTTTAGAAAACGCGAAACGTTTAAGCTAACATGTTTCCACACTTGACTGCTTTCGTCTTTTGCCAAATCATATTTTTTGCTAATTTTTACACCAATTTGATTTGATTGCAGTGCTTTCTTAACATCATCTATTGTTTCAAACTTATAAGCTTCTGTTAGAATATATTTATTTAATTTTTTTTCAAAGTTGTACATATGATTAACTTTCGTTGCAAATATAATTATTCAAAAACTAATTATATTAATGCAAAAACAAAAGTCATTATAACTTGCCCCGAACATGGCGATTTTTTGCAAAACCCAGACAATCACTTAAGAAAACACTATGGCTGTCCAAAATGTAATGAAAGCAAAGGTGAATTTTCGATTGATTATTATCTAAGGAAAAATAATATTATTTTTGAAAGAGAAAAAATGTTTTTAGATGACTATGGCCCAAAAGGCTGGCCATTGCCTTATGACTTCTATTTGCCAGAAAAAAATCTGTTAATTGAGTGTCAAGGTGAGCAACATTTCAAACCAATTTGTTATGGCGGCATATCATTGCAAAAAGCAAAAAAGATGCTAAAAGAAAGAAGACATTATGACTGGCTAAAAAGAAAATACGCAAGAGACAAAAAAAATCGGTATAGTCTACATCAACTATACCGATTTGAATAATATAGAAAAAATTATCTCCAAGCTTTAACTACTTGCAAATTAGGTAATTTTAAATTTTTTGCAAAATCTACGTTCTTTTGGTCATCGTCAATAAACTTCACAATTTCGTATTTTTTACAAAGTTCTCTTAAAACGTTTGCTTTTTTTTCAGGGTCATTAACCCCAGGGTAAGCTCTAAAATCATCATTTACAGCAGCCGACAAATCACTTCTTAATTTATTATCAATTGGCTGCAAATTGCCGTTTCCATCTCTATATTTTAAGAATACTTTAAGTGCCTTATCTACTACTTCTTGCAATCCTCTTGCAGTTAAAAAAGCAATATCATATTGGGCTCTTACGTGAGCATCTAATAATTTTAAATTTTTTAACATAGGAGTTGCATTAACTATTGAACTATAAACCTTTTCTGGATCCCTAAACTCTTTATAATTAAACCATTCTTTATGGGTTCCAGCATCTGGGTCTTTTGCAAATTGTTCGGTTGTTAATCTTATTGGTTTTTCACCTGGTTTCTCCTTCCAGACTCCAATAGCAGAACTGTCTGCTCTTAAAAGGCAATCATCTATATCACAAACAAGAATTCCCCTTTTTTTATTGGGTAGCTTTCTTATTTCTTCTACTATGTTTGTTACTTCATTAAAATTCATATTCACCCCTTACGCTTGCAGCTTTTCTATATTTTAAATTATAAGCATGGATAAATTCTTGCTGACTTAAACTATCTGAGCCGAGAACATAAGCGGCCTCCGGAAATGTTAGTGTTGCAATTCTTTTTTTTAATAATTCTGGGTTTATATTTGATTTAATATACGCTCTGCTTTTTTCGCTTATTTTTGAATCTGGGGATAGAACTCTACCAGTTTTCCAGCCTTTTCTAAGAATACAAAAATCACCGTTTTCTTTATTAGTAAATTTAAAATCATTTGTTGTTTCAATTGCTGGTGCTTCTCTTACTCTTTTTCTTATATCAAATATCAT
>CAVFEO010000127.1:0-2815 GCA_963621425.1 bacterium
ATAACGTCTTCATGATAAATATCTTGAAATTGTGTTATACTAATAACTGGATATTCTTTCTTAAAGTTTTTAATAAATTCAATTTCTTTGGGTGAAGGTGAATTATTAGAAGGCTTATTAGTTAAGCCATGGACTAAAATAGAATCAATATCCTTTTTATTTAGTTCTTGTGATAATCTAATTAAATGTCTTTTAGTAAACCCAGTAAGAGAACTAATTTGAGAATAAGAGTAATTATTTAAACCATCAATTTTTTCTTGAACAAGTTTTAGTGCATATTCTTTATTATGCATAATAAAAATGTCTCCTTTCCAAATAGATATTATAAATCATTGCTGGTGACATTTCTATTAATGATATGGTGACATTTTAAAAAAGGATTAACATAAATAAGAAAAATAATGTCAATAACTTTGGAAAATGTCTCAAAAAAATCTAAACATAAACGGGATTTTATTCTCGTTTTTTAATAATTAGTCATTAAGCAAAAGTATTTGCTTAATAAAATAACCATTATTTTATGTTATGTCTGTCAAGGTTAAAATGAATGCCTACAGCAACCTTGACAGACACTAATGTAGTCCTTAATTTTTTATAGTATTTATTTTTTACTATTGGTTATGCATATAAATGTTGCAATTTTGCTCTTCGTTGTTGTTTTCTAAATTCACTAACTTTCCATGGATGTTGCATGCTTGGAACATATTTTTTTGGATTAGATTTAGTTACTTCTTTTTCATTAAATTCTTGAGAAAATCTTTCATTTCTATTTAACTCTTTTAATTCCATTACTTGTTCATCAATTGTTACAAGTAGATCACCACTAAATGATTTAATAACTAAACATTCTGTTTTTGGACGAAAACATTTTAATTCATTGTTTAAATATGGTTGATAATATTTGTTTTTGTATTTAATGGAATTACCATTATCAATCTTTCTAGGTGTTAAAACAGCAAGAGTATAATTGATTTTTTCTTCGCTAGGAGATTCTTCAAATACTGATTGAAATTTCTTATAATCCATTGCAAATCTTTTGTTAAAATTTGGTACAAAGACTTCAAGTAAATACTTGTTTGCTTCTTTAATTGTAGTAATACCATTTAGTTTTAATTCATTAACTAACCTTCCTTGAAAAGTTCCATTAGTTCTTTCAATTAAACCTTTTGCTTGAGATACTGAAGTAGTTTCAAGTTCTATTCCTAGCTGTTTGCAAGCATAACCGTATTGAGTCAAAACATCTTTATCACTAGTTCTCTTATCTGGGTTAAGCCTCATGTAATTAAATACCGTCCTGTTATCAGTTATAAATTTGTATGGAATACCATAATTAATTAGTATTTGACGAAAGACTTGATAATAACCATTTAATGTTTCTTGCTTATCGAAATATGCACCAACTATAGTAGAAGTAGCTTTATCGATAGCAAGATGGAGACAACTTTTGAATCCACCAAACCACATATGAATAGAGCCATCTTCTTCAATAATTTCACCAAAATATTTAGGCTTTTCTCCACGAGGATGGGAATCTTCTAAAGTCATTTCGTGATTAACAATATAATTGATTTGTTCATCAGTCATTGCATTGTTAATTTTCTTTTGCTCAAATAATTGTTGCTTTTTAAAATCTTTTTTGGTTTTCTTTCTAGCTTTTGGGGAAATGATTCCATTTTTAGTTAAAGTCTTATAGATAAAATTGTAAGATACATGTATATTTTCCTCATATTCTAGAAATTCTTTAAAATGTTGAAAATTCCAGTCTTGATATTTGTTCCTATATAATAGTATAATATTTTCGGAGATTGATTTTTCTAAAGCATTTATAGGCTTTTTTGTTCTATTGCCGTGAACAAAGCCAGCTTTACCTTTCTCCATGTATTTAATAATAAGACGATTAACTTGTCTTTTAGATATATTTAATTTTTTAGCAGCGCGATTTTTGTTGCCGCCATGATCAACTAGTTCTTTTATTACTTCGTATTTTTCTTTTTCATTCATTCTTAATTCAACCTTTCTCATTTTCCACCTCGGTGGATTATTATATAATAACCTGGGACATTTTCCAAAGTTATTACTTAAGACATTATCACAAGTTAATCAAAAGGATTAACATTTTTTGTTTCTTCTATTGCATTTATTGTTTTTCTTTGATATAATACATGTTGCTATGGCGCAATTGGTGAAGTGGTTAACACGGCGGATTGTGGTCCCGTTATGCGTGGGTTCGATTCCCACATTGCGCCCCATATATATAAACTAGCCTTTATGGCTTTTTTATTTTGCTTTTTTCTAATATTTTATATAAATTTTTCACAAAATATTAACATAAGAGTACTAATATTTATATTGAGGTGAAATTATGAATGATAATAAAGAAAAAAAGAAAAATGTTAAAGTAATTGATGCTGAACATACTGAGATTCATTCTAAGCGTGAAAATAAGACTTTTAATGTAAATAAATCAACAAATGGTATTGTTTATGTTATCTTAACTTTTTGTGTATGCTTGTGCTTGTTTGGAGGCTTTTATGAGCTTTACTTAAAACATTTAGTGGTTGAAACTACAAAAACTATTAAGGATGTAACTGTTACTGATACTGGAATTGCCGATGCTGTTGAAAAGGTTTATGATTCTGTTGTCACTGTAAAAAATTATGCTAGAAATCAATTATATTCTACTGGTAGTGGTTTTGTATTTAAAACGGATGACAAGTACGGTTATATTTTAACTAACTACCATGTTATTAATGGTGGAAGTGAAGTTTCTGTTGTTTTCACTAATAACAAAGAAGAAAAAGTTACTGTTGTAGGG
>CAVFEO010000128.1:0-2786 GCA_963621425.1 bacterium
CAATTAAGACGTGAATATATGGATAAGTTTCCAAGAGCAAAAAGAAATGAATAGGAAATAATTATTAAATAAAAAATAATAAGACATGTATAATTTTTTGATGTACATGTCTTTTAATATGACTAACCTTATACATAAAACATAATTTTTAAAATAGTTTGCAATTTAAAATAAATTGTGGTATAATATGTTTGGTTAAAAATACACACACCATGGAGAAGGTCGTCAAGTACTTTATTGGGGCGGCATTTGGTGAAGTGGTGGAGGCCAAAACAAAATAAAAATAAAAAGGAGAAAACAAAAATGGCTGTAATTACTAAAAAACAATTACTAGAAGCAGGAGTTCATTTCGGTCACAATACTCGCCGTTGGAACCCTAAAATGAAAGAGTATATCTATGAAGAAAGAAATGGTATTTATATCATTGACTTAACTAAGACTGAACAATTAGTTGAAGATGCTTATAAAGCATTATATAGTATTGCTCAAAATGGTGGAAAAGTTTTATTTGTTGGTACAAGAAAACAAACTCAAGATGTTATCAAAGAAGAAGCAACAAGAGCTAATATGTATTATGTAGACCAAAGATGGTTAGGTGGTACATTAACTAACTTTAAAACAATTAAAAAGTCAATTGCTAGATTATATAAAATTGAACAAATGGCAGAAGATGGAACATTTGATGTATTACCTAAAAAAGAAGTTATTATTTTAAAGAAAGAACAAGAAAAATTAAATAAAAACTTTGGTGGTATCAAAACTTTAACTGGTGTTCCTGATGCTTTAGTTGTAGTAGATCCTAAGACTGAACATAATGCAGTATTAGAAGCTCGTAAATTAAATATTCCAATTTTTGGATTAGTTGATACAAACTGTGATCCTGATGATGTTGATTATGTTATTCCAGCAAACGATGATGCAATAAGAAGTGTTAAATTAATTGTAGCAACACTTGCTAACGCTGTTGTTGAAGCAAATGGTGGAACACCAATCGAAGTTGTATTCACTGATGAACCTGTTGCTGAAGAACAACCTAAACAACGTCGCCAAGCTCGTGATCAAAAAGGACGTAAACCTTATCCTCAAAGACAACCTAGAGTTAAAAAAGAAGAACAACCTAAGGAAGAAAAAGCAGAAGTAAAAGAAGTAGTAGAAGCTGCTAAAGAAGAAAAAGAAGAAGTTGTTGAAACTCCAGTAGTTGAAGAAAACAAAGCAGAATAAAAGGGAGGAATTAAAAATGATTAGTGCACAACAAGTTAAAGAACTTCGTGAAATGACAGGCGCTGGTATGATGGACTGCAAGAAAGCTCTTGTAGAAACAGATGGCGATATGGATAAAGCTGTTGTATGGCTTCGTGAAAGAGGAATTGCAAAAGCTGCTAAAAAAGAAAGTAGAATCGCTGCTGAAGGTGTTTGTAGTTTTGCTATCGAAGGAAATGTTGCTACAGTATATGAATTAAATAGTGAAACAGATTTTGTTGCTAAAAACCCAGTATTTAAAGAATTATGCGAAAATGTTGGTAAAGCAATTTTAGGTGCTAAAGCTAATTGTGATGAAGAAGCAATGAATGCATCATATAATGGAACTAAAGTAAGTGATATGTTAGTTAATGCTACTGCTACAATCGGTGAAAAAATCACTTTAAGAAGAGTATCTTTATATACAAAGAATGATAATCAAGTATTTGGTGCTTATTCTCATATGGGTGGAAAAATTGTTGCATTTGCTATTTTAGATGGAACTAATGAAGAAGTTGCAAAAGATGTATGTATGCATATTGCTGCTATGGCTCCTAAATATTTATCAAGAGATGTTGTTGATCAAGAATATTTAGCAAGTGAAACAGAAATTATTAGACAAGAAGCATTAAATGAAAATAAACAATCTGCTAAACCAAAACCAGAAGCTATCATTGAAAAGATGGTTGAAGGAAGAGTTAACAAGATGTTAAAAGAAGTTTGTTTATTAGACCAATTATTTGTTAAAAATCCTGATGAAACAGTTAATCAATATGTAGCTAACCATGGATGTAAAGTATTAAGTTATGTTCGTCTTGGAGTTGGTGAAGGTATTGAAAAACGTAAAGATGATTTTGTTGCTGAAGTAATGGCAGCAGTTAATAAATAAAAGTTTATCTTTTTTAAGGAGATTGTCATGAAACGAATCATTCTAAAAGTAAGTGGTGAAGCATTATCAAAAAATGGTAATGGAATAGATATGGAAAAAGTAAATAATATAGCTTTAGAAATTAAAGACTTATATGATTTAGGCGACATACAACTTGGAATTGTTTGTGGAGCAGGAAATATATGGCGTGGTAGAGATGCTATACAAAATGGTATGGATAGAACTAGTGCTGATTATATGGGAATGCTTGGAACAATTTTAAATGCTGTAGCATTACAAAATGCTCTTGAGAAATTAAATCTTCATACAAGAGTAATGACTAGTATTTCTATTCCTCAAATTGCTGAACCTTACATTAGAAGGAAAGCAGATTCACATTTAAGCAAAGGTAGAATTTGTATATTTGGTGGAGGAACTGGAAATCCATTTTTCTCAACTGATACAACAGCTGCTCTAAGAGCTTCAGAATTAGGATGCAAAACTATTTTAATGGCAAAAAATGGAACTGATGGAGTTTATGATTCAGATCCTCGAAAGAATAAAGATGCAAAAAAATATACAAAATTAACACATAGTGAAGTAATTGAAAAGCAATTAGGCGTTATGGATATGACAGCTGCTACATTATGTGCTGAGAATTCAATTGACATTTTAGTAT
>CAVFEO010000129.1:0-2706 GCA_963621425.1 bacterium
CCATTAGACACTACAAATGTTCCAGAAATCGTTTACGAAAAAACTGAGCCGTATTTTAATGCCATTTTTGATAAAACTAATTATATCACTAGAACAAACCCAAGTATTTCGGATTCGTCTAAGGATAAACAAGCGTCTGCTGTAGATGAACTCGATTTAAAAATGATTGAGAACAAAGCTGTATCAAACACAGATATTGCAAGGCACGTTGCTAAAATTGCGAACGGGTGTAAACCGTTATTAAACATTCCGGAAATAAAAAAACTTGTAGATGATATGATAAATACTTTAAACGCAGTAAGAAAAAGCATTGGTTTTAGTGGTGGTTCGACCAGAAAGCCGTCACAGTCTGCAAGTGCTAACAATCCAAATGTTATGAAATACAGACCAGCAAGAACTGGAAATATTATAAACATGGATAAACTTAAAGATTTTGCCGGATACCACAAAGAGATTAGTTTTGACAAACTAATTGCAAAAAAGCAATTCCCAACGTTTGTTAATTCATACCTGAAATATGTAAACAGTGGTTCTAATACCAATTCTGTTAAATATAATGCTTTTTACAGATTTTTAACTGAACTTTGTGGCGGAGAACCGCAAAAAGAGTTTGATAAACTTGGAATAAATATAAACTTAAAAAACGACGTTGGAGCAATTTCAAAAAGTCAAAAAAGAGAAGACAACAATGCTCATGCTTTTGGTAAAGCAACGGATAGTGATTTGAAGAGTGTAATGAATGCTACAAAAACAGTAGTGGACAAAGTGGCAGAGGCTCCAATGGAAAATAAATATAATGATCAGTATAAATATTTATTTAAAAGGTTTCAAAATCTAAGAAACAAATATGTTAAAACAACAAATTAAAGTTAATATAAAGTAGTATGTTTAAATATAATGAATTATCAGATTTATTAGACGGAACTCTTGTAATGCCATTGTCTAAAGAAAGCAATGGCTCTATTCGCTGTATAGACAGTAACGGAAACGAGTGCTACTATGAATTTGATGATTTTGATTTTGACAAAACGATAGAAGAAAGAGCTTCTTCGTTAGAAGAGCAAGTTTCTGCTATTATAGATTCTAGCAAAGGCGAAGAGCCAGAGGAGGAGGTAAGTAATGAGACCGACAATTCAGAAGAGAATGAAACTACTCAAGAAAATTCTTCATCTATAACAGTTGACGAACTGATAGAAGAAATGGATAAAGATGATTCCATTTATGACGGAACGGATGATGAAACAGAAACAACTATTGTTGAAGAAGACAACGAAATAGTTGTCGAAGATGAAAGGTTCTTAAACTCTAGTGAGATAAAAGATGTATTAAACCAATTTTGTATTCCCAAAGATAACAAAACAAACATAAAAATATGGAGAGATGTAATATGACATTAAAAAATCTTATAGACGAGTCGCTAACAGCGGATCCAAAAGTAATAATGGCAGAAATTCAACAGTTACAGCAGATAGATAAATCTAATGCAGCCACTGCGCAACAGCTAAAAAATAACCCAGATTTGGCAAAGCAATTTCAGCCATTTCAAACAACAGTTCAGCAGCTCTTAAAGCAAAAACAGCTAGAAGCTCAGCAAGCTCAGCGGCAAGCTGCGGCAGCTCAGAAAACACAACCTGCAACAGCAGCTGGAACACAACCTGCAACAGCAGCTGGAACTGTAAGCCAATAGGCTTCAAGAAGATGATAAAATATGGTAGCTAATATTTTGTCTTAAGTCTTCTTTTTTAATATATCCTTGGCGGTGTAGAAATACACCGCTTTTTTTATTGACATATTTTTTTATTGAGTTATAATTTATTCTTGAACGCGGGTTGCAAGATAACCAATTTTATTCTATCTTTGCAAGGGTTAATATTGAAAAAGATTTGCGATAATTGTGCAGAATGTCCAGTGATGAAAATTGACGAAAAACTTAGATTTGTTCATGATCTCAGTTTTAATTGGGCTATGTTTAAAGACTGCGGTAAAAACTTCGATGGGCAAGAAGGAATATTGTGCTTTGCAAGGCAGTTTGCAAAAACAGTAAATTGGCAAGCTTTGGAAAAGGCTTATAAAAAGAACAAAGAAATATTCGATAAGAATTTTGAAACTTTTAAAAAAGAAGGATAAATATGCCAATAGAAGACTTGGTAGGTATAAACGCAAGGATAATGTGTGAACATTATTATTCTACCTATTATAAAAAATATAGACCAATTGGACACAAAAACTTTGAAAAAAAATATTTAAAATACTTCGAGAAAGCAGCACAAATGTTTTGTGTAAGAGAAGATTTTAAACCAAAAGGCTTTATAGACTCCGTGTTAGCGGAAGGGTTTATATACCCCACTCAACTTCCAATCGAAAAGAATTGGGAAACGTATCAAAGGAATAGTATAGAGTTTGCTCAAGAAATAAAAGAAGAAAAGCCAGATGTTATTATGGCTAGAAGAGTTGTAAATATTTTTACATATTTGCATGGGAGAAGCATTTCGCAAATTACAAACAGCCTGATATTAAGTCAGGATTTAATTAAAGATTACGACAACGATAATCTCGATTTGTGCGTATATTGTTTTTCAAAATCTTTTATGGATTTTGCAGAAAAATCTTTTTTTGTTATTGACTTTAAAAAAGAACAGAGCAAAATAAAGAAGTATCAAAAAATATTTAATAAAATTAAAGAAAAATTAGGTGAAGATTTTAAAG
>CAVFEO010000130.1:0-2589 GCA_963621425.1 bacterium
GATATAACCATTATCACAGCTTATTAAAATTTAAAAGCGGATTGAATTATTACAATATCTAAATTTCAACAGCTGAAAAAATGGAAGCGATAACCATTACAAAACACTTTCAAAATTATTTAATAAAGGAAAAAACAAAATGAAAACAATATCAATCAATACTAGAAAATCAAATGCAGTTAAAATTTTAAAGAGTGCAACTAATCCAAGATTCAAAGTTGCATACAACAACGAAAACGATCAAATTCTTACTAATTCTTACATTGCTATTTATTTAAAAGATTCAATGAAACTTGAAAATATCCCTGTTGCTGTCAATTCTGAAACTTTCAACATGTTAGATCGCATCATGAAATGTAATTTTACTTATACTTACATTTTAACCGTTTCTGAAATTATGGATCTTATTTCTAAATGCTACAATCAAGATAAACAAAAAACAATCGTTTTATCTTTCTCAGAAAATAATATTAAATATTGCATTTCAGCGGACTTTTTAGAAAAAACTATTTTAACTATTTCAAATAGCTTTGACGATAAAATAAAGCTTTATTTTCAAGAGTGCAATACAAGAATGATGAAACTTGAAAATATAAGTAATAATAAAGCGTCCGCCGTTATCTGCCCTATTTCTAGCAGTGATTTAGAACCTTATTATTTCTTTAATGATACTACACTTTCAGAAAGTGAAAAAACAAGCTGTTTAAATTTCTACAATCAAAGAAAATTAAAAGAAAAAATTGATGAAACTTTAACAGCTGTTAGATCTCTTTTTAAAGCTGTTTTAAATCATCAATACGAAAAAATAGAAAGCCTTTTAAACAAGTCTACAGCTTTAATCAATTCATTAAATCTTAATGATGAATCTTTAAATGATACAATAGAAAAAATCAAAGATATTGAAAATCGCATCAATACTGAATTAAAAACCTTTAACATGAAAGAAATTAAACTTTTAAATAGTTCTGAAAGCATGAAAGAAGAAACAAAACAAGAAACAACAGCAGAAACAACTAAAAATGAAATTAAAGAAGAAAACAAAACAACTGAAACAACTAAAGAAATTAAACCTGTTGAAAATCAAGAAATAGCAGTTGAAAATAAACCTACTGAGAAACAATATAATTTCTATCTTGATTTATGTAAAAAATACCATATTGAAAAAGAAGAGAATCTAACAAAAAAATCAATTTCTTTAAGAATTGGACTTATTAAAAAATACGGTTTCAAAGCAAAAAATTATATTTCAGAAATTGCAAAAAGAGAAAACAGCGGTAAAAATACCGCTGTAGACTCTCAAGAAGTTACACATGAAATATCACACGATGAAATTAAACCTACTGAAAATAAAACAATTACAGCAACTGAAAGCGATCAAGAAGAAAGGCTTTATAATAGTATTCTTAATTTAAGAAATATCAATGTAACATATCTTGATAAGCCTAAATACATTGAAGGCGTCACATCCTGCCGTGTAAGTAAAGTAAACGATTTTGAAGATGCAATAAACTATATTCTTGACGATGCTAAAAAATACCCTGAAAGCATAGAAGTTGCTAAAATTGAAAAAATAATCAATTTCAATGATTTTGATAACTTCAATTATTTTATAACACATTTGATGCAAGATTATGGTTCATTATTCAGAAATAAAGATAATCAAGAAATGGGCGGTTATTATTTCAGCAAAAACAACAACTTTGATGAAATGATTGACAATGAAGAAGTAAAAAAGAATCTTTACTTCAGCAATGAAACAGGCGTCACACTTGCAAGAAAGGGGATCTATCATATTACTAAATGTATTGAAATTAGACTTGAAAATAAGCCTGTATTTCTAATTGATCCAGAAGGATACAACTACTGCCGTTATGTTGTCGCTTTGCCTACAGCGGATTATATTCCATTTAAAGAAAGAGATGATAATCATATATCATTAAAAGAAGAAGAGAAAAAAGAACTTGAATCTCTTATAAGAGATTTCAACAAAGACTATATGACTTATATTGATTGTTTATTCGACACAAGAGAAAGAAGTCCAGAATTTATGAGAGCTTTAACTTTAAACGGTATTCAATTGACAAGAACAAAATACGGGACTCGTTTTGAAAAAATAGCTTAAAAAAGAAAGTGAAGCGATAACACTACAACACCATTTAAATAAATTTAAAGGATATATTAAAATGAAACAAAAATACATAGTAAATTGTGAAATTGTTGAAAAAGATGAATTTGAAGAAAGACTTGAAAATGCAATCCAAAATTATGTTGAAAACCATCAAGATGAATTAGAAATAAATGAATTAGAAATTGATGATGCTGTCAGTTGGTATTTTTGGGAAGCTCATCAACAATTAAATTTAGGGGAAGAAATTGAAATAGATACTTATGACAAAATCAAATGTAATGATTTTGCTTTCAAGATTGAAGAGGATGATGAATAATGTTTCAAGAGTATTTCAGATTTTGTAATTTCTTTCGATTGAATCCATCAAATTATGAATCTTTAATCTGCTATCGTGTTTTCAAAAAAAGAAATTTAACAATGTAAACAAAAAAAGAGCAAAAGGGATTATTTAAAACAAAAAG
>CAVFEO010000131.1:0-2569 GCA_963621425.1 bacterium
TTCCATAAAGACGTTGCCAAGGACCTGAAAAGTATCCCGACAGATCTCATAAAAGTAATTAAAACTGCTATAAATGAAAGATTAAGCATTAGACCTTATGATTTTAAACCACTTAGTGGTAAAAAATATAAAGGATTATATAGGCTTCGAGTTAGCAACTTTAGGATAATATACCGTATATTGGAAGATACATACTCTGTGATAATTCTTGCAATTGGCCATAGATGAGAAGTTTATAACGACCTCACTCGACAGTAGCCGTATTTAAAATAAATCGCTGTGTGTTCCCGTTCTGATAAGCTCAAGTAAAAGTTCATTATTATTGATCCTATAAATCAATAACCAATCAGCTTCTATATGACATTCCCTAACATACTGATATCTGCAAGAATTGACAAGCTTATGATCATTAAATTTCTTAGGTAAAGACTTTTCTTGTACTAGAATTTCGATAACAGCAGTTAATTTTTTACAATCTAATCCCCTTTTTATAGCTGTTTTATAATCTTTTTTGAATTGCGAAGTATATTTTATTTTAAGCATTGAGTGAATCCATTAATTCGGAAATACCATCAAATGGACCAACTAATTCGGTATCATTAATTGCTGATAATGTAACTAGATTAGGATTTTTATAAATTCTAAAAGGCAAACCATTATTTTGGATAGCTTGTCTAAGAAACAAATTTATTGCTGTTGTCATGTCAATCCCCAAATCCGAAAAAAGCTGTTGTGCTTGTTGTTTTATTGACTTATTCAGGCGTATTGTCATACTTGTATTGCTTTTCATCGTACTCCAAAATTATAAAACAATATATATATAATATTTTAGCTTAATAGTATGTACATTGTAAAGCAATTTTATTATCTGAACACAAAACTCAAAAATCGGTGCAAACATACAGCGAACATGAACCTATGAAATTCTAGTTAGAGAAGCAATGAAAGAACATGGAAAACCAGAATCTTTAAACTATCGATTAAAAACTTTTCAAACTTAAAAAACACATTTTTCAAAAAAAACGGCCGTATAGAACTTTCTTATACTTTCATGTGGGGTAAATCATTTTTCTGATCCAATAGCATTCTACGGTCGTTAAAACGCAAAATAGAGGCATATTTTTAGTCGAATGTTGTTACATTTTAATTTTGAGATTTGAATAATATGGTTTTGGGAAGAGAAAAAATACAAAACACGTAATTTTGCGTTTTAACGACCGTAGAATGCTATTGGATCAGAAAGTTCGCATTTTTTATTTTTGTTGTTCTAGGATGCCTTAAAACGTCTTATAGGGGTATGTTAATCTGAAACATTTTTCTTATTCAGCTTCTTTGCTGAAAAGTACGTATCACTTGAATTTCGATTATGAATTCTTCTTGTTGTTTTTTTTATTGCTAAAAAATCTTCTGTTAAAAAGATAGATTTTTTAGTAAATTACGCTACGAAAAAAAATGTGCCGTAAAAAAGTTATCAACATATCAACAGGGTACGCGCGGGCGCGCGTTTTTATAACATCTTGTTTTATTCTTGTTTTAGACCCCCATGGAGCCCCTGAAAAACCAACGTTTCAGAGAGCTAAAAGCGACGTTTTGATACCTAAAAACGACGTTTTGATACCCGATAAAACGACTTTTTGATACCAGTAATTTTTCACTAAAAGCGACGTTTTGATACCTAAAAGCGACGTTTTGATACCTAATTTTTGGATAAAAAAACGACCTCATTGACATTAGGACGCTTTTAGTGTTAAATTAGAAAAATACTTAGCTGTTTAAGATAATAAAATAATGCCAAAAATTAAAGAAGTTACTGTAACAGGTATGGAAATGGTAGTACAAGATAATCGGCTTATAGATTCACCAAGATTTTTTTCATTACAGGAACAAAGATTGTTTATCTTACTTGTATCGAAACTTAATCCCGAAAATCCAGAAGATATAACTTTTAGATTGCCTGTAGTTGAATTTGCAAAAGCTTTGGGAATTCCTGAAAAAGATGCCATTAGGGATTTAAAACGGATTACTAAAGATTTAATGAAGAGAGTTATAGAAATGAAGAAACAAAATAGTGATGGTGGAAGATCTACAGCTTATCTTCATATAGTTTCATATGCAGAATATTGGTTAGGAAAAAGTTACGCTGATATAAAAATATCAGATGAGATAGCTCCTTATTTGTTTCAACTTAAAGAAAGATTCACAACTTATAAATTAACTCAGGTAACTAGGCTTTCCAGTATTTATGCTATACGTATTTATGAAATATTAAAAAAGCATGAAAAAATAGGATCTAGAAAAATTTTTATTGATGAATTGAAAAAAATCCTCGCAATAAAAGATAATCAATACAAAAAATTTAATGACTTTTCAAAACGTGTATTAGATATTGCGAAAAAAGAAAAAAAAAAAAAAACAGATTTGGAAATAAATTATAAATTAATAAAAAATGGTAGAAAGTTTGAAGTAATTGAATTTTTCATTCATTCAAAAAATCCAACAGAAAATTTACCTTTTCATGAGATTCCTAGATACTATGATGATGGGATAGTTAATAAGATGATTTCATTAG
>CAVFEO010000132.1:0-2480 GCA_963621425.1 bacterium
CTACTGACTTACCTTTTAGCTCAACTACTATAAATTTTTTGTTGTTTTCTTCTTTTTCACCTAAATACTTATATTTGATAGATGAATCATTAAAGTATGTTGTTTGTTTAATTGTTGCTCCGTCGTGTGATAAAAAAGCTGTTTTACTTTCATTGTTTATTTGAAGCATTTCTTTTGTATTGACATCTACCCATTGAATTAGATCAGAATAAAGATATACCTTCATTTTTCCATCTTTAGCTAATGTTTCTCTTGGTATCTGCACTCCTTCTGTTTCTTCGCTTACTTGTCTTATCCAGTAATTGTTTGTTGGATTATCTAATAATTTAATAACCTCTTCTTTGCTCATTGGATTTGACTTATCCAATCCTTTTTCATGACGTATACATATTTCTCTTCCTGCAAGAACACCAAAAGAAATTAGTAATATCACTACAATTATTAATAATATTCTTTTTATTCTTAAATTCATTTTTTTCTCCTCCTTTTTGCTTTGGTAGTGTAAACTAAATTTAATTTTTATTAATCTACACCCCTGTTATTTCAAGGCTTATATCACTTTTTTATATAAAAAAAATGATACCCCCCTCTTTTTATGATATAATTGTTACAGTGAATAACCAATAATTACCATAAAGGAGTGGTGTATCATGTATACAATTATACCTCTATTACTAGCTCATATTCAAGAGCTAAATAATCAAATTTTATTTTTATTTAATTTTATTGTTAAAAATATACCTTTAAAGTTTAAAGAAAAGGACGATTCTCTATTTTCTCCTAAGTATAATAAACTTAAAGTTGATAAGTTGCCTATCATTCATGTTCCTGAAAAGAAGGACTACAAACAACTTCTTAAACAATATCTTGAAGAGCACGATAAACCTTTAAAACCTATTAAATCTCGTAGTAAAAACCCTGTTCCTGAACATATTCATTGCCCTTGTTGTAATGCTCCTCATACCTATATCTACGACAATACTGGTGGTCGTGGTCAATTTTGGTGCAAAGTTTGTGACACTCATTTTAATCGTCATAATTATTTAGATAATCCTATTGAACTTCATTGTCCTCATTGCGGTGGAGCTCTTTCTATTGTTAAAAATCGTAAACTTTTTAATATTCATAAATGTATGAACAAAAACTGTTCTTACTACCAAAACTCGCTAAGCTCATTGTCTAAAGAAGATTTAGAAGAGTACAAGTCTAAACCTGAAAAATTTAAGTTACATTACATTTATCGTGAATTTAAAATTGACTTCTTTAAGGTTGATTTATATTCTTTACCTAAAAATGCTTCTAGCCTTCAATTTCGTAAGTTCTCTCCTCATGTTATGGGTTTATGCTTAACTTATCTTGTTAATTGTGGTCTTTCTACTCGCAAAACTAGAGATGTTATGCGTGAAGTTCATGGTATTAAGATTTCTCATGTCCAAATTGCTAACTATGCTACTACTGCTGCCTTTTGTGTAAAACCTTTTATTGATTCTTACGACTACAAGCCTACTAATTATCTTGCTGCTGATGAAACTTACACTAAGGTTAAAGGGGCTAGACGTTACGTTTGGTTTATTATGGATGCTATTAAAAAATCTATTCTCGGTTACAGAAGTTCTGAATCTCGTGATGCCACTCCTTGTATTCTTGCTATGCGTATGGCTTTTGATAAATTTAAAGAATTTCCTGGCAAAGCTCTTAAATTTGTTGCGGATGGTTATACTGCTTACAAATTAGCACAGCAACAATTTTCCCTACATGATATGCACTTTGATGTTACTCAAGTCATTGGCTTAACCAACGATGATCCTGTTTCTACTGAATATCGTTGGTTTAAACAAATTATTGAAAGACTTAATCGTACATTTAAATTTTCTTACAAAGTCACTAATCGGTTATGGCTCTGATGATGGTGCTAATACTCATTTGTGCTTATTTGTAGCTTATTACAATTTTCTAAGACCTCATTCTTATACTTACTGGAAGCCATTAAATGAAGTACCAGAATTAGAAAAAGCTGAGCTTATGCCTGCAAAATGGCAAATACTAATTGAGTTATCTCAACAACTAATCTTACAACAACAAAAAACTTGATTTTTTGCAACTTCATCCTTTACCTTACTTCAGCTTAATTGATTTAAAACGTATTGGCAAATGCTTTGTCAAATGCATTTACTACTTGTAAGTGACCACTTGACAAAGCATTTATCAATATCGTTAAAATTATTTAGCCTGAAGTATTGTTCATTATGCTTTTTTTCGTATATCTTTAACTTTTCAATGTGCATTTTTCTAAATTTTTGATAATATTTTCATAATCTATTTTTTCATAGATTACTTTACACTATCATTCTTTGCTCACATTATAACATATATAGAATATTTTTTTGAACAGTTTTATTATATAAAAAATATGTGTATTAAATTTATTCGTGTGCGAAAATTTATGAAATAAATTTTCTGTGCAGTGTAGTTTTATATAT
>CAVFEO010000133.1:0-2463 GCA_963621425.1 bacterium
ACGCTTAAGCGTTGACTTTTTTTGTTCTAAAAGATATTATTAAGTATGTTTAAAATACCAGAACAAGTAGTTAAAGATTTTTTGGTAGCAGAAGTTGGAGTGAAAACAACCAACGATCCAAATGAAGTTAGAATTAAATCAATATATGAACAAGATACAAAATATAAATGTTATATCAGCTTAAGTAATTTTCAATTCTGTGATTTTAAAGCTGGAATTTCTGGAAGTTGTTATACTTTATTTAGAGATATTCTTGGTGTAGAAAGTAATCGCGAAGTTCTCAGATATGTGATGAAGAATTATGGCGCCGGAATGTTTTTACAAGCTGAACAGCAAATTAACAAAGAGCCAGAAAGTTCAAATAACATAATTGAAGAATTTAATGTTTTAGAAAAACCAGTATATTTTAAAGACAAGGACAAGGTTGGCCCTTATGGAAAAAGGTGCTTGAGATACTTATTAGACAGAAAAATAAGTGTAGATTATATTAGACAGTTAGGATATGTTTATAATCCATCTTCAAAATTTAGCAAGAGAATTGTTATTCCGTATATCGAAGACGGGAGAATGGCTTATTTTCAAGCAAGAGCAATTGATAAGAATAACACATTAAGATATTTAAATCCTGCCGGACTCGATACAAAAGCGTTTGTGTTTAATTATGATAAACTTAATGATGATGAATTAATAATATGTGAAGGGCCGTTTGATGCAATGAGTATGGACGAACAAACCGCCAGCTGTATGTGCTCAGGAGATTTATCATCGAAACAGCTTATAAAGATATTTAGTAAAGTAAAACCAAAAACAATTATTTATGTTCCTGATCAAGACGAAACAGGTATGAAAAAAATGGATGGAAATATTAAACGTATTTATACTTACGCCGATTATTCTCCAAAAATTTTAGTCTTTAACACACCAGAAGGATGCAAAGATTTAAACGAAATGAAGATTAAAACTGGCAAAAATTATATTCTTAAAAAAGAATGTAATCTATTTAAAGGAGCAAGAAAACATATTTGGGAGTAATATGGGGAAAGGCGAAAGATTAAAACGAAAAGAAATGTTTAGCGATTATTGTATGCAGCAAAATTGTGGAATGTATATGGAGTGGCTAGAACAAAGAATTGCAGAATTAGAGTTTCAGCTGGGCTTACAAAATATTGAATGCCTGGATCCAATAAGTGCTCACGAAAAAGTAAAAGATGAATATTATAAGGAGAAAACTAATGGCTAGTATTGAAGATGAATTTTTGTCAGAGGTGGAAACTACCGTTAAGACAAAAAAGTCAAACAGAAAAAAGAGTATTAATTCTAAAAAAAAGGGTAACAATAACGAAAACGAATGTCGTAAAATTTTAGACAAAAGGTTTGAAGGGATTACTAATTTTCACCGCTCACCTTCTTCTGGTGCTTTTGTTGGTGGTTCTAATTTTTATAGAAAAGAACAATTAAACGAAAGTCAGAATTTAATTTTTGTTGGAGACATTTATTGTAGCCGAGATGATTTTAAATTTACTATAGAGCATAAGGCATACGCTGAAGCCTCTTTCTGGGATTTATTTAACGACAGTTCAGACTTACATTCTTGGATGGAACAAGCTCAGCATGACGCCGATTCTGTAAATAAGAAACCATTATTGGTTGTCAAATATAATAACAAAAAAAGAATTGTATTTACGCACGAAAAACCTTTTGAAGAAGTTTTTTCACATAAGGGTTGGAATTGTTATTGGTTCGAGGATCTATTAAAATTAGACAATAATTTTTTCTTTGAAAATGTATCAACTAAATAATGAGCAGTTCAATAAAAGAGCGATCAAAGCCCACGGTGAAAAATATGATTATAGTCTAGTAGAGTACACCAAATCTACTAACAAGGTGAAAATTATTTGTCCAAAGCACGGAGTATTTGAACAAGTAGCCGGCGAGCACTTAAAGGGCAGAAATTGCCCTAAATGTATGCAAGAAAACTCTGTGAAGTGTGCAATCAGCAAAACAAAGAAAACCACTGAACAATTTATCGAAGAAGCAAAAGAAATATACGGTGACAAATTTGATTATTCGAAAACCGAATATATTAATTCTTATACAAAAGCGAAAATTATTTGTCCAAAGCACGGAGTATTTGAACAATTACCTAACAATTTTTTAAAGGGGCATAGTTGTTCTTTGTGTTCTGGAAGATGCGATAATCTAAAAAGCTTTGTTAGTTTAGCAACTAAAATTCACAACAACAAATATGATTACTCTTTGACTAATTATGTTGACGCAAAAACAAAAGTGAAAATTATTTGTCCAAAGCACGGAGTATTTGAACAATCGCCCAACAAACATTTGCAAGGACGTGGCTGTCCTAAATGTAAAAGCTCTTATGGTGAAGCTAGAATAAGAAATTATTTAAAAGAAAATAATATACTTTTTGAAGAACAAAAACATTTTAAAGAACTTGGAAGACTT
>CAVFEO010000134.1:0-2359 GCA_963621425.1 bacterium
TATCATACATTTTACAATGTAAATGTCACAAGTTATTGAATAATCTGATAAATTAAGATTATTGTAATCATCTAACAAGCCTATTAAACAGCTTGTTAATTCATAAATCGACTTGTTTAACGTTTGGTATGTTTTGAGTATGTTTAGAACCATCAGTTGAGCTTGATTTTCTTCATTACTGTTGGTATTTTGAGTTTTAAGATGAGTAGTGGCATACCAACTAGTAATTTCATTGATAGTTTTCATTGTTTATCCTCCTGTATTTAGGTTTGTTCCGTGATTATATTATACCATATTGGAGAAAAAAGTCAATAGTTTTTCGAGAAAAAACGCTTGACAATAGAAAAATATTGTTATATAATAGTGTTGCTAACAGATAGTTAGCATGTATTGTTATAGCCTATACAGGCAGAAAGTGAGTAATTTATGAGTATCGCAAGTAAGTACAACAGGGGTAAAAAGTTTAATTTTGAAATTCCTAAAGCGTTTGAGTATGCAAGTCTTGCAGACTTGTATAACAACAATGGTGAGGATTATGTCTACACTGTTAAGGGAATTTATAAAAATCGCAAGTCTAAATTTGGTGAGTCTTATGTGATAGTAACCACACATGAGCTTGTTAATGTACCAAAACATGTTAACGAGACTTGTATGGCTATTCTGTTAGACACGTCTGCAATTGAAGCTATCAATGCAGATGTATTTGGATTTAAGATAAGAATGTACGAGTATAACGGAATAACCCGTTATACTTTGTACTGGGTCGATATGTAAATCAATGTGGTACGGTATTATAATAAGTACCGTACCATTTTTTATAAAAGGTGGTTAACATGAATAGTAAACTAATAGGCAATTACTGCAAAAACTGGCGTATAATGCAATTGCATTATACGCATTTATCTGACTTTTGCAAAGCGTTCCATTTGGAATATAAAACAATGTGGGCTTTTGAACATGGCAAGGGGCAGAATACCAAATATCCATTCATTTATTATAAGGCTACACCAACTTCATTGAAAGACGATTTTGCAAGGGGGTATTTTAATGTCAATAACTAAAGCAAGTGATAAATACAAGAGTTTACGCAAAGAAGTATCACGACTTGCAAGTATAGCAAATAAAAGACTTGCAAGACTTGAGAAAAATGATTTAACCATGTTACCAGCTTATGAAAGTTGGAGCAAGTCGGGAGGAGTTAAGTTTGGCGTGAAGGGTAAAAGTAATAGAGAGGTGCAGAGAGAATATTGGAGGTTAAAGCAATTTCTTGATAATAAAACCAGCACAGTTAAACAAGCTAATGAATTTTTGAAAGATATGGCAAGTAATACGGGTATTGTGTATAACGGTTTAGCAGATTTGAAAGCAAAGAGTAAAAAGTTTTTTGAGCTTGCCAACAAGATTAAAGAATATAACAAGATGATACAAAAACAAGCTGAAGCATTGAACTATCAAAAAATCTGGACACAAATAAATACAGCCGTTGCAAAGGATGCAATAAATTTAACTGATGCAATAAGCACTGATGAACAACTGGAACGTTTTTTAGAGTATATGGAACAAGTTCAACCCGTTGAAACACAACAGGAGGGATATTCCATAGATGATACAAATTATGATTGGATAGACGTATAAATGTTATATTGTACTAGTTTTATATGTTCCATGTGGAACAATGTTGACGTTGTAAAAGCTTATGATAAATCATTGAAAACATGGATAGAATATATAAATATAGAAGGTGCTTTTGATATCGAAACTACTAGTACAATGTATAATAATAGTAAATTTGCCTTTATGTATGAATGGACATTAGGTATTAAAGACAGTAATACCATTTATTATGGTAGATACTGGCAAGAGTTTTTAGAGTTTTGCGAACAATTAAAACAAGCTTTTAGTTTAAGCATTGAACGCCGTTTAGTAATATATGTGCATAATTTAGGTTATGAGTTCCAATTCATGCGCAAGTACTTTACATGGTATAATGTATTTGCAACTGATGAACGTAAACCTATAAAAGCTGTAACAAGTGAAGGTATTGAGTTTAGAGACAGCTATATTTTATCTGGTTATAGTTTGGCTAAAGTAGCGGATAATTTAGTAAATCATAGTATAAAAAAATTAGTTGGTGATTTGGATTATAAATTGTGTCGTTTACCGTCAACTCCTTTAACAGAAAATGAACTAGCATATTGTAATAATGACGTTGAGATAGTTCTAAATTATATCACGGAACAAATAGAACAGTACGGAGATATTACAAAGTTACCTTTAACAAACACAGGTAGGGTTAGAACTTTTGTGTGCAATAATTGCTTGAAAAAAAAAAAAAGCCACAAAAAGGATAGTACAGGTA
>CAVFEO010000135.1:0-2335 GCA_963621425.1 bacterium
AGCATATCTTACTTCAAAAAAAATGTTATGCCGTTTTATAACCATATTATTGTTTATAGCGACATGTAAATTCTTGTTTTGAAAAATTGTCAAATTTTATCATAACTCGTCTAAAAAATATTAATTTTCTATACTAACTCGCTTGAAAAAGTTTTTTATTTAGGTGTATAATAGTTTCAGAAACGTAAAGGAGTCGAAATATGCTGAAAAGAAAAATAGAACAATCGTTAATAAATTGGAAGAATACACCTAATCACAGCCCACTTATTATTAAGGGCTGTCGCCAGTGTGGAAAAACTTATTCCGTCCGTGATTTTGCGAAAAAGAACTACAAACACGAAGTATATCTTAATTTTTTCAAAAACCCGACGTACATCTCCATTTTTGACGGTTCGCTTGAAGTCGACAATCTTATCATGATGATGTCTGCATTGCTCGGTCCGAGTGCTGTTTTTAAGCCAGGCGAAACCGTTATAATTCTTGACGAAATTCAAGACTGCCCCGAAGCAAGAACGGCATTGAAGTTTTTTAGAGAAGACGGTAGGTTCGATGTTATAGGTACAGGCTCTTTGCTTGGCGTAAAAGGATACGGAAAACAACCAAAATCCATTCCCGTCGGCTCGGAAACTGTAATAGAAATGCATCCGCTCGATTTTGAAGAGTTTTTGTGGGCAAACGGAATTACACCTCAGATAATCGATAAATTGAAAGAATGTTTCGTCGAAGAAAAACCCGTTCCCGAAGCATTACACGAAAAAATGCGGCAATTAATACTTCAATACACTGTTGTGGGTGGCATGCCGGAGGTGGTAGACACTTTTGTAAAGACAAAACAAATGAATAGCGTTTTGGCTTTGCAACGTGACATTATCCGTTCTTACAAAGACGATATGGTAAAATATGCTGAAGATAAAGACAAAGCATTGATAAAAGAATGTTTCCAATCCATTCCGAAACAACTTAGCAAAGAGAACAAAAAGTTTCAATATTCTGTTGTAAAAAAAGGCGGTACTGCTTCGAAATTTCAGGGAAGCATACAATGGATTGAAGATGCAGGTATTATTGCACGTTGCTACAACTTGGATTTGCCCGAACTTCCGTTAGACGGAAATGCTATCGACGATGTTTTTAAGGTATATATGCAAGATTCCGGATTGTTTGTAAGCATGCTTGAGGACGGCACACAATTTGATATACTTCAAGGTAATTTATACGGATATAAAGGAGCAATTTTTGAAAATCTCATGGCGGATATTTTTACCAAAATGGGAAGAAAACTGTATTATTACCACAAGGATTCGGGACTTGAGATCGATTTCGTAACAAGATATAAAGGCAGAGCGACTTTAATTGAAGTCAAGGCAACCACGGGAAACACAAAAAGCACGAAAACAATTCTTTCTCATCCCGAAAAATACCACGTCGCAGGTGCAATAAAACTCGGCGATTATAATGTCGGAAGAAATGAAAAAATGCTAACTATACCTATTTATATGGGCTTTTTGCTTAACGAGTTTTAATTGTATAAAAATAATATAAGTTTATTTTTCGGTGTTATGTTATCGGAAAAAGCCTGCTCCGTCAATGGCATAAAATATCGCTGAAAACTATGAATTAACCAACTTATGCTGTTAATGGTAAACTGAAAATGCATTTTTTGACCTTTACACCAATTAAATATGTCTTACCTACCTGACGTGCACTTCAAATTATTAGAGGTTTTCTATTTGTACTTTTATTCCATTTAATAATTTTTGATGAGGTACAATTATTTCCAATTGCTCGTCAATCAATAAAACAGTTGGTTAAGAACGGAAGATTTCATTATATTGAAACTGGCTCTTTAATTACACTAAAACAAAATGTAAAAAATATTCTAATCCCAAGCGAAGAAAGAAACATCGAAATGTATCCTCTTGACTTTGAAGAGTTTTTATGGGCAAATGGCAAAGAAAGTATTATCGATTCACTAAAAGATTCCTTTAATAATATTAGACCATTGGGCGATACTGCGCATAGAGAAATAATGAAATTATATAGAACTTATTTGGTTGTTGGCGGAATGCCACAGGCAATAAATAAATTGCTAAACACAAATGATTTTTAAAAAGTAGATGAAGTTAAACAGGATATTTTAAATTTATATAAAGCCGATTTAATAAAAGCGGATACTAATAATAAACTTTCTACTTCTTTAATATTAAATGCTGTTCCCTCGGAACTTTCTTCTCACAGTAAATTGTTTAAAATTACAACTTTAGGCGCAAATGCAAGAATATCTAGAAAGTTATCCCCTTTTCAAACAATAGAAGATCCTAGAATTGTAAACAGAGCT
>CAVFEO010000136.1:0-2313 GCA_963621425.1 bacterium
GATTATAGTTTAGTGGATTACAAAAACAAAAAAACCAAAGTGAAAATCATTTGTCCAACTCACGGAGAATTTTCACAAACACCCAACAGTCATTTAAAAGGTTGCGGCTGCCCAGTTTGTTGTGAAAGTCATGGTGAAAAAGAAATAAGGAACTATTTGTTAGAAAAAAATATATTATTTGAAGAGCAAAAGAAGTTTAAAGAACTTGGGAAGCTTTCTTATGATTTCTATTTGCCAGAGAAGAATTTGCTGATTGAATATAATGGGATTCAGCACTACAAAGCAATTTCGTTTTTTGGCGGTGAAGAACAACTAAAAAGGCAAATAGAGCACGATACACTAAAGGAAGAATTTGCAAATAACAAAAACATTAAATTGTTAACAATTCCTTATTGGGAAGATGTCAAAGAGACGTTGTTGAACGCTCTCAGCCACTAAAGATGGCTGATTTTTCTTGCCAACACTATATAAAAAAACTAATTTCTTTTAAATAAATTCATGTGTTATGTATTATGATGATGATACTGGTTTGTATGAGAATATTGCAGGAATTAAATATGAAGACTTCATTGACAAAATTTCACAATAGTATATAATTTTATATTATGAAAGACGGAAAAATTTATACACCAGAAAACATAGTTGATTTAATGGTTGATGGCTTTGAGCTATCAAGCCTAGATGTGTTGGAACCTTCTTGTGGGGATGGAAATTTTGTTGTGAAGCTTTTAGGTTCTAAAAAGCTGGTTGCACAAGATATAGACCAAGATGCTCTTGACAAGATGAAAAAAAGATGCGGATTTGAAGGAAAAAACGAAGATTATTTAACAAGCGATGAAAATGAAAAATTCGATTTAATAATTGGAAATCCGCCATATATAAACATACATGATTTATCAGAAGATTCAAGAGAAGAAGTAAAGAAATTTGAAGTGTGTTCTTCTGGAACCGTTGATATTTATTATGCTTTTATAGAGAAAAGTTTAAAAAAATTAAACAAAAACGGAGTTTTAAAATTCATTATACCAAACACTTGGCTAATAAACGCATCTGCGAAAAAATTAAGATCATTGCTGTCTAATTATAATACACATGTTTTTGATTTCGAAAGCGAAAAAGTGTTTGACGGAGTTGGAACATATACCTGTATTTTAACAGTAAAAAACGATGGAAATAAAAATATAGTGGTCAAAACAAAAAGCGACAAGTTTGTTGTAGATATAAATAATTCTTCGGATCCTTGGGTAAAAAAGCCATCAGAAAAATTTGATTTTACGTTTAAAAATGGTTTAGCAACTTTGTGCGACAAAGCGTTTATTTTTGAAAAAAAAGAAAATGGAAAATATTATTCAAGAGTACTAAATGAATTTGTAGACATAGAAGATGAATATATAAAACCAATTGTAAAAGGTTCTACACTTGAAAAATTTTATTGCTTGTATCCATACGACGAAAATGGAAAAAAGAAAAAGCCAGAAGAAACCTCAAATGCTTGGAAATATTTGACTTCTATAAAAGATGTTTTGACAGATAGAGATTACGACGATGAGTGGTGGGATTTTGGAAGATCCCAAGGATTAAAAAATATGAGTGGAAAAAAACTTGTAATAAGTACCATATTGTCTCCAAACAAAGAATTCAAGTATATTGAAACAGAAGATTTGGTTTATAGTGGAATCTTTGTCAATGAAAACATTGATACGGCTAAAAAATTTTTGCAAAGCGATAATATAAAAAATTTTATATTTAAGCATGGTAAAAAAATGAGTGGTGGTTATACATCATTTACAAAGACTTTATTTAAGGGGATTGTGAAGTGAATTAAAAACCACCACATATCATGGTCTTGACCAAAATACTTTTGAAGTGTATGCTGGTAATATAAGAAGAGGTTTAGAAAACTTCGAACTAGAGGAGATGTAAAATGGCAGATTTAGAAAAAACAAACGCAAGAATTAGAGAGATTTATGAAGGTATGACCGATCTTAATATTTACAAGAATAATCAGTATGGAAATATCGGCAGTGAACCTCTAAATCTTTTTGCAAAATTTATGAGCAAAGATACACCAGCACTTAATGGTATTTATCAGAGATTGGATGACAAGATTTCAAGAGTAAAGAATTGTCCTGATGAAAAGCCAAGGGTAAATGATGTTTGCGATATTATTGGATATCTTAATTTACTTCTTGTAAATATGGGAGTTACAAAAGAAGATATTGCAAAATTCAAGGACTAAAATAGGTAACAAGGATCAAAAACTTAATAAAGCAAAGTGGTATTTGGAAAAACTAATTGAAAGCAAAACAGAGA
>CAVFEO010000137.1:0-2054 GCA_963621425.1 bacterium
ATGAAAATACTAAAAATTACTTAGTTATAACTACAAAAAAGAGCGAAAGATAATTCGCTCTTTTTTATTATTTAAACTTATTATAATTCTTGTTCAAAGTTGTTAGTATTAGTTTCGCTTGATTCTTGTTTATATGTGGTAGTGTTTTCATTTTGAATTCTATCAAAAATTTTATTTCTTAAAATATTTTTATTCTCCATACTAGTAGTAACATTAGAGTTTGGAGATACAATGCAGTTTGAAAGTTCTACATTGTTACCAATATTTATGTGCCCAATGGTACAAATTTCGCCAAAACCATTATGGAATTTTTGTAATCTTCTGCCGGCATAATATACTCGGTGTCCAATTCCTGCAATGCAGTTGTTTTCTCCAATTATAACATTGTCACCAATTGTTATGTTACCAGCTAGATAGTTGTTGTTTTCAATTGTTACATTTTCACCAATATTTATTAATCCTAAAATATCAACAAAAAGTTCGCCACTTACTTTAAAGTTTGCTTTTTGAATAGGGAATAATATATGTAGAATTTCTTCTTTTCTTTCTTGTGTTGTTGCATAATTAGAAAATTCATAAGATAAGTTATGAGATAAATCAATAACTTTTGCTATAACTGGGTCAAAGCAATTATACTCTTCGCCATTTAAAATTCTTTTATATTCTGTAAAATCGCCATCAATACCTAAAGATTTTATGTGGTTAATTATAAAATTTATTTCATCGTCGCTTCTTTTTGGTTGAGGGATATTGCTTGACGCATAATATTTATCTATTTTTATTTTTTCCTCACATGGATTTCCGTATGCAAAATAACCAGATTCTATATTGCTTCCGCTTTTAATGATGCTACCCAAACCAATTAAGGTCTTTTTGCTAATATGTGTATTATTTTCAATTGTGCAACCAGCGCAAATCCAGTTATCACCTTCAACAACAATGTTACCAACAGGGCTGATGCCGTTGGATACTTTTTCAATAGAGCCTATATTTTGAAAAGGTCCAAAAAGTGCAAAGCGACCGCACGTTACAAGTGTGAAAGGGGCAAAAGTTATGTTTTTATTTATAAATACAAAATCTTTACAATCAACCATGCCAATAGTAGCGTATAACCCATCATTTACGCCAGCGAACATTCCGTGACCTGGGAAAATTGCGTCAAGTAATTTAGAAGCTTCAAGTTTTAAGGATTCTTTTTTAGTTGCATCAGTACAAGAGTTTAATTCTTTTAGAGTTGAATTGTATTTGTTACATAATGATTTTGAAAGCGTAATTAAATTTTGTATGTTTTCATCTTTAACCTTAAAAGGTAAGCCCCAATATAAGTTTTCAATTTCAGAAAAATCTCCGCTCATTCCTAAACTTTTTAGGTGTTCAATTTTTTCATAAACATTCATTGCAAAAATCTCCTTTTTTATATATAATATTATAACAAAATAACATAAGTAAGTCAATATGCGAAAACATAAAAAAAGACCTTTGCAGGTCTCAATATGGTGCCGATGATCGGAGTCGAACCGATACGGAGTTGCCTCCGAGGGATTTTAAGTCCCTTGCGTCTACCTATTCCGCCACAACGGCATATTGTGTATATAGTAAATTGGAGGCACCAACCAGATTCGGACTGGTGATGGAGGTTTTGCAGACCTCTGCCTTACCACTTGGCTATGGTGCCATGTATCTTAAATAGATAACAATATACTATCATATAATATTCATAATGTCAATTAATATTGCAAAAAATAAATTAAAAATTACCATAAAATTTATTAATTATTTTAAAGTAGTGCTAATTTTGTTAACTTAAAGAATAAAAATAATTTAAAAAATACTAATAAATGTGTTGACAAAGAGCCATTAATTTGATATATTGTAGTTTGTAACATCAAAAGATATGGGAGCATAGCTCAGTTGGTAGAGCATCTGCCTTACAAGCAGGGGGTCATAGGTTCGAGTCCTATTGTTCCCACCAACTTCTTTTGGTGTTATATTTTGCGGGAGTGGCTCAGTGGTAGAGCATCGCCTTGCCAAGGCGAGGGTCGCGAGTTCGAATC
>CAVFEO010000138.1:0-2000 GCA_963621425.1 bacterium
GTTCCTAAACAGCTTACTGCACCACCGTACGAATTAATTACGATTGGAATAACAGGTGTATCTAAACTTTCAAGATACATAAATGCGTCAACATATAATGTATTCAAAATTGGGTGAAAGTAATTTACTTCAAGATATTGAATTTCTTGTTCTGACATCTTTTTTATTATCCTCACATTTTACATAATACGTTATAGGAATTAGAAAAATAATTTGACAACCTATTTATTTATTCTTTTATTAAATCTTTTACTTAAAAAGATTATAACAGTATAGTCTTTTGGGTATTTTCATTTATATATTTTTTTAATAGTTTATACGTTTTAGTAGTTTTTATTATTGTATTTTCACTATCAATTAAATCTGCTTTTAGTTTTTTTGTTTGTTCTTCTGCCATTGTTGTAGAATACAATCTGTAATTAATTAAATAAAAATATATACTAAAAACCTCTAAAAACTTAACATTGTCAATTGTTAAATTTTCTCTTAATTTTTTTATAATATTTTGGGCAGTATCATTGAATTTTACAGTATCTAATTTTGAGTTAATTATTGTTTTTTCTTCATCAGATAGCCTGTAAATTTCATAACCCACATCAGCTAAAGTACTATTATAAGGACCATGCAAGTACAAACTATGTCGACCAAATTGTAAACCGAAAATTTTTGCAAAAAATAAACCATACTTCTGAAAAATAATCCTCTTGTCTATATTAGAAGAAAAATCATTAAAGAAGTTCTTATCTAAAATATCAAAACAATTATACAATTTTAATTTCGAAATATCCATTTTGTAATTTAAAAAATTTTCATTTACTTATACTATATTTATAAACTAAATAAATAAATTAGTCAAATCATTGTCCTAGTTCAATACATATTAGACTAAGCACAATTCTCTTTTAATTAGCGATTAAAAACAGAAGGTTACAAATTGTTACCAACTGACCATATTGCCGACATTAGCAAAATGGTTATTTAAGCTTTAAGAAGTCAACAACAGAGTTGAATATAATGGTTATAATAGCAGAGATACCAAGACCATAGCCCACCAAACGGTTGTTAAAGGCTTCAATCTTGTTAAGTCTTTCCTCGATTGTATTCAATTTGTCAACGATTAATTCTTCTATTTCCATTTCTTCCCCTCTAAATCTTTTCCAAAAAGTTTTTGGAAGTTATCAACACTATGAAACATAGCCCAACACTTAAAGTTATTAAATCTTCCAAAGTGTTTGCAAAGTGCCTCAAATATTGCAGTCGATAAATACCTATCGTTATTAACCACATTATGATGTTCACACATATAGTCGTGTACCATACTTGCAAGTCTTATGCGTGGCTCTTTTGGTTGACCTATAATCAACCAAGCACCTGCAGGTATATTTGCACCGTTCCAGTCATAACCTTTGGTTATATTAAAATAGCCTGCTTTACCTTTCCATTCAAAGCAAACCTCTAAATCTTTGGTTAGAATAAAAGGTTTTTTCAAAGCAAGTTTGACTTCATCTTGTGTCATACCGTATAATGATTTATCTTCTAAATATAGTTCAGGATTATCTTCATTGAAGAATATCTTTAATCCTTTTCTTCCATTAATTTCTAACATTTTCCACCTTTTCTAAATCATTCAAACAATCTTCAATTATACCACCGATAACATAATCTTTTCTCCCTTTGCAGAATAATGTAATGTCGTAAAGACACTCCATAACCCTGTCAAAGTTATCATATGTTCTTTGGTATTGTTTAAATTGTTCTTTGTGCATATAACCTCATAATTTTATGTTGATTTTAAATTCTCTTTTGAAATTCTCCCAAAGATAGAACCAACAAGACAAACGTTTTTCTTTATGTCTTAAACCATAATCAACCTCGTTTGCCTTGTCGCATAGTTCTTCTTGTGTCGTTAGTTTAATTTTCATTTTGTAATTGTTCAAATATTGCAATTATTTCTTCTTCAGTTTTGCCTAAAGGTAGAACTTGCAAAAATGGTTTAATAA